>JBJESC010000406.1:0-1758 GCA_051882615.1 Oscillospiraceae bacterium | reverse complement strand
GTGGCTTTTGGCACGGGATATGCGGTTCTCAAAATAATGCAAATTTCTGCAAATTCTCTGGCAAATCGCTGGGATGAGCTGGTGAGCAAAAATGACGAATTTGTGCAGAAAATCAAGGAAACCGGACTTATGCGCAACAACTGGTGGCAGGCAAATCTTGAGCTGCCGATGATTGTACTGCTGCTGATTTTTACAGCGGTGACGGTGTTTCTGACATTCGCGGCGCTGCGAAAATTCAAGGGCGATATCGCGAGCGATTTGAACAGCGGGAGGACACGACAATGATAAGAACTGAGAATTTGTGCAAAACCTACGGCAAAGGCGAGGGCGCTGTCACGGCTCTGCGAAACGCTCCGCTTGAAATCAAGTACGGCGAGCTTGTCGCGATTATCGGAAAATCCGGCAGCGGCAAAACTACGCTTCTGAATTTGCTAGGCGGTTTGGACAAGGCAACAAGCGGGAAGGTTTTCTACAACGATATCGAAATCACATCGCTGAACGATGAAAAACTCGCGGATTTTCGTTTGAACCACATCGGATTTGTGTTTCAGTTTTTTGATTTGCTGCCCGAATTGACTGCTGCCGAGAACATACTTTTGCCTGCGCGTTTAGCCAAAAAATCCGCGGAAAATTATCGCGAAATTGTTGAAAATCTTGGACTTTCGGAGCGTGTAAACCATTATCCCGCGCAGCTTTCCGGCGGTCAGCAGCAGCGCGCGGCGATTGCCCGAGCGTTGATAAACGAACCCGAAATCCTTCTTTGCGATGAACCGACGGGAAATCTTGACGAACGCTCGGGAAACGAGGTTATGGAGCTGCTTCTCAAGATGAACCGCGAGCAAGGGAGGACGATTTTGATTGTCACGCATAATCCCGAAATTGCGAAGCAATGTGGGAGAATTATTGAGATTTCGGACGGAAATATTATTGCGGGATAAGTACAACTCTCGGTCTGATGTCTACCGACCGTACTCTTGAATTGAAAGGAATATTATGAAGCGTATATTTTGCATATTTGCGGCGCTTGCCGGCTGCACGGTGGCATATTTCATTTCACAGAGTTTTCGCGGCGACGTCCACAAAGAGTTTACAAGAATTTTTCCGATAGAAACGGCAAACTGCCCGCCCACAATTGAAGAAAAATACTATTTGCCCGAGCTTCCCGAAGGATTTGAGGTTTTGGAAACAGTATCAACCGCAAACTTCGTTGGTATAATTTATAATAATTTGTCAACAGGTGAAACTATAACGCTTCGACAGTTTGTTAAAACAGATTTTTCTCCTATTTATTACAATACCGAGAAGTGTGATTTCCAAGAAATAGATATAAACGGGCATAGTGCATTGTTGATGGATTATAGTAGTATTGGTGAAAAATACTCGGGAGTTTTATGGGATAATGGGGATTACGCTATAGAATTATTTGGCAACTTGCCCAAAAACGAAATAATAGATTTAGCCAAAACTGCCAAAGTTTGTGAGAATTGAAAATCAGGCATAGTAAATTACCCTCCAAAAATGATTTATTATATAGAGGGTGAAAAAATCCTCGAATAAATCCGGAAGGAGGTGTTTCCGATGTGGCTTAAGAAAATTTCGGCTATTGCATGCTTGTTAGTTGGTCTGTGTACGTGTTTAAATGTTCGGACATCAGCAGAAAGCGCATATTATCTATCGGATAGTGATATTGCGCCATTTTATCAGAGTGCTTATAATCCTGTCAGTGATTTGGATATAAGTGGCACGACTGCTTCTTGT
>JBJESC010000405.1:0-6677 GCA_051882615.1 Oscillospiraceae bacterium | reverse complement strand
TCTGTCCTCGCAGCCGTAGAAGGGCTTGCCCTTCTTCGACTTTTTCAGCAGCATTTTCTTGCCGCAGTTGGGACAGGTGCCCTTTGTCTCGGTGACAATCTTTTTGGTGAACGTGCACTCGGGGAAGCCCGAGCAGCCGAGGAACTTGCCATACGGTCCGATTTTGATTACCATATTCTTTCCGCACTTCTCGCAGACAATATCGGTAGGCTCGTCGGGAATTCTGAGGTGCTTGCCCTCCATATCCTGCTCCGCCTGCTCCAGAGACTTTGAAAAGCCCTTGTAGAAGCTGTCCAGCGTTGCAACCCAATCCTTGGTGCCCTTTTCAATATCGTCAAGGCTGTTCTCCACCTTAGCGGTGAACTTTACGTCAACAATGTTGTTGAACTTATCCTTGAGAAGTCCCGTGATGACCTCGCCGAGCGGTGTAGGACGGAGCTGGTTTCCCGTCTCGCGCTCAACATAGTGCCTGTCAAGGATAGTGGAAATGGTGGGCGCGTAGGTGGACGGTCTGCCTATTCCGTTCTCTTCAAGCGCCTTGATAAGCGACGCTTCATTGTAACGTGCGGGCGGCTGAGTGAAGTGCTGATTTCCGAGAACCTCCTGCGGAGTAACCTTCTCGCCCTCCGCAAGCTTCGGAAGAACGCCGCTCTGCTCCTCGTCCTCGTGAGTTTCCTCGTACAGCTTTGTAAAGCCGTCAAAGCGCACAGAATAACCGCTCGCCTTGAACAAACAGTTCTTCGCGGTGATGTCAACCGATACGGTATCCATAACCGCATTCGCCATCTGACTTGCCATAAAGCGTTCCCAAATCAGCTTGTACAGCTTGAACTGGTCGCTCGTGAGCGAGTTCTTCACGCGTGCGGGGGTAAGCTCCACATTGGCGGGACGAATAGCCTCGTGCGCGTCCTGCGCGTTGTTCTTGGACTTGTAGGTGCGCGGTTTTTCGGGGAGATAGTTCTCTCCGTACATCGTCTTAATCAAATCCGAAGCGGCAGCCTTCGCCTCGTCCGAGATACGCAGGCTGTCCGTTCTCATATAGGTGATAAGACCGACAGCGCCCATATCCTCAATCTCAACGCCCTCATACAGCTCCTGAGCCGCTTTCATAGTTCTGCGAGCCTGGAACGACAGTCTGCGCGAAGCCTCCTGCTGGAGAGTTGAAGTGGTAAAGGGCGGCGCGGGCTGCTTTTTGCGCTGCGACTTTTTAAGGCTGGTTACCGTAAAATCCGCGTCTTTCAGATTTTCAAGAATAGCGTCCGCCTGTTCCTTGTTGTCAATCTGAGCTTTCTTTCCGTCAACCTCGGAAAGCTTAGCCGAGAACGGCTTCTTGGACGAAGCGGCGGTGAATTTCGCGTCAACGCTCCAATATTCCGTGGTCTTGAACGCGCGGATTTCCTCCTCGCGGTCAACGATAATTCTCACCGCAACCGACTGCACGCGTCCTGCAGACAAGCCCTTGCGAACCTTCTTCCACAGGAACGGAGAGAGCTTATAGCCCACAATTCTGTCAAGAATACGTCTGGTCTGCTGTGCGTTGACAATATCCGTGTCGATAGTGCGCGGGTGGCTCATTCCGTACTGAACGCCCGTCTTGGTAATCTCGTTGAAGGTAACACGAACGGGACTCTTCTCGTCAATGCTGAGCAGGTGCGACAGGTGCCACGCTATTGCTTCTCCCTCGCGGTCCGGGTCGGTTGCGAGGTAGATAACTTCGCTCTCCTTCGCTTTCTTCTTAAGCTCCTTGATAATTTCGGACTTATCCTTCATATTGACGTACTGCGGAGTGAAATTGTTCTCCACATCAACGCCGAGCTTGGACTTCGGCAAATCAATAATATGACCTGTTGAAGCAACCACGTCATAGCCTGCTCCGAGGTATTTTTTAACTGTTTTCGCCTTGGACGGCGACTCCAGAATAACAAGTTTAGACAAAGTAAAATCTCCTTTGAATAGAATATTTAGAAGTTAGGTATGCCTGTCAACGGGTGAATTCTGCCGCGATTTGAGTGGCATAACTAACTGCTAACTCTTGGCTATCTCCCACATAATAACGCCTGCCGCGATTGCCGCATTAAGGCTCTCTGCGCCGCTTATGGGGATATATAGCTTTTTGTCGCATAAAGCTGCAATTTCGGGCGAAACACCGCTTCCCTCGCTGCCGATTACCACGGCTGTTTTGGCGGAAAATTTCTCCGCTCCCAGCTTCGCCGCGCTCTCATCGAGCATCGCCGCATAGAGCGTGAAACCGTCAAGCCGATTTCGGAGCGTCTCGCAGGACAGCTCCTCATAAGGCATACGCAGCGCGCTTCCCATAGAAGCCCGCAGCACCTTAGGCGAATATACATCGGCACACGCGCCCACGGTAATCACGCCGTCAAAGCCCAGTGCTTCCGCTGTTCTGATGATAGTTCCCACGTTTCCGGGGTCCTGCACTCCGTCAAGTATTACGACTTTTTCCGCGCTTTCGGGGATAGCCCTCGCTCGCATTGCGCACGCCGCAAACAGCCCCTGCGAGGACTTTGTATCGGAAATATATTCCGCCAGCTCGTCCGTTATGCAAAAGCTCTCGCGGGATTTTCCGCACAGCCTTTCAACCGTGCTCGGGTACTTATCGGAAGCCCTTTCGGTGTAGAGAAACAGCGCGGTATCGCCACTTTCCGAAGCGCCTGCAAGCTCCCCGCAAAGGTGGTCGCCCTCTGCTGCAAAAAGACCGCTTTTACGTCTTTCCGAGCGCTCGCGCAGCAGCGTTCTCATCAAAACCACGTTCTTATTCTTCCTCGAAGAAATCACAGAATTTGTCGAAATCGGCTCCAAATAATCACCCCCAATAAATGCGAAAATCTCACGTCCGGCAACGGACGTGAGAATAAAATCGAATTAAAGAGCTGCCTTAGCCTTCTCTGTGAGAGCGGTAAAGCCTGCTGCGTCATTGATAGCGATTTCAGAAAGAACCTTTCTGTTGAGCGTTACGTTAGCCTTCTTCAGACCGTTCATAAACGAAGAATAGTTCATTCCGTTAGCCTTGCAGGCAGCAGAAATTCTTGCAATCCAAAGACGTCTGAACTCTCTCTTCTTCTGCTTTCTTCCGATGTATGCATACTGACCGGACTTCATTACCGCTTCCTTAGCGGTCTTGAAAAGTCTGCTCTTACCACCCCAGTAGCCCTTTGCGAGCTTGAGGGTCTTATTTCTTCTCTTGCGTGTAGCAAGCGCACCCTTGATTCTTGCCATTTCTATTGTCCTCCTATTTTATGATTGAACTCTATTATTTGTAGGGAATGAGGCTCTTAACCTGAGCCACGTTGGTGCAGTCGGCATAAGCACCCTGACGCAGACCTCTCTTGCGCTTGGTAGACTTCTTGGTAAGAATGTGACGCTTTCCGCAGTGCTGCATTTTAACCTTACCTGTTCCGGTCAGCTTAAAGCGCTTCTTAGCGCCGCTGTGTGTTTTAATCTTAGGCATTATTATTTCCTCCTTAGTATTCTTTCAAGTGCACCGCTGTTGCCGTGCGCTCAATTATCAGATAACCTCTTACTTCTTGGGGCTTAAAACAACCGCATAGTTGCGGCCTTCCAGCTTGCACGGCTTATCGGAAGCGCCGTACTCTGCAACCGCCTCGCAGAATCTATTCATCAATTCTTCGCCGAGATTAACGTGCGTAAGCTCTCTCATACGGCGGAAACGAACGGTAACCTTTACCTTATCGCCGCCCTGCAGGAACTTAATCGCGTTCTTAACCTTGATGTTGAAGTCGTTGGTGTCAATGTTAAGAGACATTTTAATCTCCTTGACATCAGCAATCTTCTGGTTTTTCTTCGCTTCCTTTTCGCGCTTTGTCTGCTCGAAACGGTACTTGCCGTAGTCCATAATACGACATACCGGAGGATTTGCCGTGGGCGAAATCATAACCAGGTCAAGGTCGGCTTCCACCGCCTTTTCAAGTGCTTCCGCGCTTGACATAATGCCGAGCTGTCCGCCGTCCGCTCCGATTACGCGGACTTCCTTCTCGCGGATATCCTCATTGATGAGCTGTTCTTTCGTGCCGATTGTTAAGCACCACCTTATCTATAAGATTTTATTCCGAAGCGCTGCCGCTCCACAAAACAATAAGCGTGAGTATACACTACTCACGCTTAACATAATAAACCCCGAAAGGTTATTCACATTAAACAACCGCGCCTGACTCAAAAAACCGTTCCTTCTGCGGAGCGAGGTCGGCGGGTGAGAGTGTGTAACTCTGCTTTACCGATATATTATACCACACACATTTTTCTTTGTCAAGGGGTTTTTCAAAAAATTTTATCTTTTCACGTTAAACGCGTCCATGCCTCTGTACCTTGCGGCTGTGCGCAGCTCCTCCTCGATGCGGAGCAGTCGGTTGTACTTCTCCACGCGCTCCGAACGCGAGGGCGCTCCCGTCTTAATCTGGCGGGTATTCATCGCTACGGCGAGGTCTGCAATGGTGGTGTCCGCAGTTTCGCCCGAACGATGAGAAGCAATCGCGGTATATCCCGCCTTATGCGCGGTCTTAATTGCCTCCAGCGTTTCGGATACCGTGCCTATCTGGTTCAGCTTAATCAGCACGGAGTTTCCGCACTTCTCGCGCACGCCTTTTTCGATACGCTCCACGTTGGTGACAAACAGGTCGTCGCCCACCAGCTGAACGCGCTTTCCGAGCCGCTCGGTGAGCTTCCTCCAGCCGTCCCAATCCTCCTCGTCCAGCGCGTCCTCAATTGAGATAATCGGGTACTTAGAGCACAGCTTCTCCCAGTGGTCGATAAGCTGCTCGCTCGTGAACTCCGTTCCCGCCTTAGGCAGCTTGTACTTGCCCTTTGCGCCGCCTTTCCACTCGGAAGCCGCCGCGTCAATCGCCAGCATAAAGTCCTTTTCGGGCTTGTAACCCGCTTTTTCGATCGCCGCGAGAATGCAGTCCAGCGTTTCCTCGTCGCTGTTGAAGTTGGGGGCAAAGCCGCCCTCGTCGCCCACAGAAGTCGCAAGTCCTCGGGATTTCAGAATTCCCGCCAGCGCGTGGAACACCTCGGCACACTCTCTCAGCGCGTCCTTAAAGCAGACCGCGCCCACGGGCATAATCATAAACTCCTGAACATCAACCGTGTTCGCCGCATGAGCTCCACCGTTGAGAATATTCATCATCGGCACGGGCAGACAGTTCCCCGATACACCGCCCAAGAAGCGGTAGAGCGGGATACCGAGCGACATCGAAGCCGCTCTCGCGCACGCGATAGACGTTGCGAGAATAGCGTTCGCACCGTAGTTAGACTTGATTTTCGTGTTGTCTGCTGCGCTCATTGCAAGGTCGATAGTGTAGGTATCGCAGGCGTCAAGTCCGAGGATTGCCTTTTCGATTTCGCCGGAGATATGCTCTGCGGCTTTTTTCGTACCCTTGCCTCCGTAGCGGTTTACGTCCCCGTCACGGAGCTCCACCGCCTCGAATTCGCCCGTTGAAGCCCCGCTCGGAGCCGCACCGAAGCCTACCGTTCCGTCCGCGAGATGAACCTCTGCTTCAACCGTGGGATTTCCCCGCGAATCGAGAATTTCCCGTCCGACAACCTTTTCAATCTGTGTGTAGTACATAACAATTCCTCCCAAAGTAGATTTTGGGAGTATTATCCCACACAATTCGCTTTTTATTCACGAATGCAAGAACGGCGCGCCCGATTACACGAACGCGCCGAATTTGTGTATTTGGGATTATCTTCTGACTGCACCAAGCTTCTCCGCAAGCGCCGCAACAACGCTCTCGGTTTCCTTGTCGGCGATTTCGTCCGTGATGTCCGCGGTGTTGTCCGCATAGGTCACGGTGAAAGTCAGGCTCTTCTTGCCGAAGCCCAGCTTCTCGCTCTCGTAGAAGTCGAGAAGCGATACATTCGCCGCCAGCTTGCTCTGCGCCTTGATTACGTCCTCAATCTCGACGCACTGCGTCTTCTTATCCACGATAAGCGAAATATCGCGCTTGAGCTTTGCAAATCCGCTGTCGGGAGTGTACTTAATCTCACGCTTGAACATTCCCGAAATCTTCGAGTAGTTGAGTTCCGCAATGATGATGTTCAAATCCGACTTCTTGCCCTCTGCGATATTGAGGTTCTCCACAATCTCATAACGCAGCTTGCCCATTGTGCCGACAAGCTCGCCGTTGCAGTAGATGTTCGCAGAAACGCCGGGGTGCAGATAAGGCACGGGAGTCTGCGGCTTCTCGAAACGGAAGTCCAGACCGTTCGCCACAGCAAACGCCTCAACCGTTTCCTTCACGGTGAAGAACGTTTCGTTCGCGCCAAACGCGCCGAGGCAGAGAATTTTGCGCTCCTCGGGCGCTTCGGTAAGCGGGAGCGACTTCGGAAGGTAGATATTCGCAAGCTCGAAGAATCTTCCCTCTGCGTGCTCCGCCTTGACGTTATCGGCGATTACGTTAATCATACACGGAGCCATAACGGTACGCATAATGGAGAGGTTGTCGGTAATGGGGTTAAGCAGCTCGATTACCTTTCTCTCGGGAGCGTCCTCGGGAATTCTTACCATATCCAGCTCGCGCTTGGAGTACATCGCAAGCGTCTGGATTTCATAGTAGCCCTGTGTGCAGAGGAACTTCTTGGTGTTAAGCTCCTTGTTCTGGAGATAGGACAAGCCACCGTTGGTTACCTTTGCGCTGTCAAGG
>JBJESC010000404.1:0-1765 GCA_051882615.1 Oscillospiraceae bacterium | reverse complement strand
ATCGAAAAGACGGGAGATTTAATATAATGTTATTACTTCTTGGACTTGATGTACTCGTCCATAGCCTTAGCCGCAGTCTTACCTGCGCCCATTGCGAGAATTACCGTTGCAGCACCCGTTACAGCGTCGCCGCCCGCGAATACGCCCTCGCGGCTGGTCTGTCCAACCTCGTCCGCGATAAAGCAGCCGTGCTTGTTGGTATCCAATCCCTTTGTCGTATTACGGATAAGCGGATTGGGAGATGTACCGATAGACATTACTACGCAGTCAACATCGAGAACAAACTCGCTGCCCTGCTTCTCAACGGGCTTACGTCTGCCGCTTGCGTCGGGCTCGCCGAGCTCCATCTCAATGCACTTCATACCGGTTACGAACTTGTGCTCGTCACCGAGGATTTCAACGGGATTGTTGAGAGTCTTGAAGATAATTCCCTCTTCCATTGCGTGCTCGACTTCTTCCTTACGAGCGGGCATTTCCTCCAGACCGCGGCGATATACTATGTATACGTTCTCCGCACCTAGGCGCTTTGCGCAGCGAGCTGCGTCCATTGCAACGTTGCCGCCGCCGACTACCGCTACGGAAGTGTTCTTCTTAATAGGTGTATCCGAGCCTTCCCTGTAAGCCTTCATCAGGTTTACTCTGGTGAGGAACTCGTTTGCGGAATATACGCCCTTGAGGTTCTCGCCGGGGATATTCATAAATCTGGGCAGACCTGCGCCCGAACCGATGAAGATAGCCTCGTAGCCCTGTTCGAACAGCTCGTCAACCTCGATTGTTCTTCCTACAACCACGTTGGTGTTGACAGTAACGCCGAGCGCCTTGAGGTTGTCAACCTCGTGCTGAACGATAGCCTTGGGCAGTCTGAATTCGGGAATACCGTAAACCAGAACTCCGCCCGCGAGGTGAAGTGCCTCGAATACGGTTACATCGTAGCCCATCTTAGCGAGGTCGCCCGCACAGGTAAGTCCCGAGGGACCTGCGCCGATGATAGCGCACTTGTGACCGTTCTTTGCGGGAGCTTCGGGAGCGGTGGTGCAGTTCTTATTGTGCCAATCGGCAACAAAACGCTCCAGACGACCGATAGCGACAGGCTCTCCCTTGATACCGCGAACGCACTTGCTCTCGCACTGTGTTTCCTGAGGGCAAACACGTCCGCAGACAGCGGGCAGCGAGCTGCTCTTGGAAATCACCTGATACGCACCCTCGTAATCCTTCTCACGGATTTTTGCGATGAATGCGGGAATATCAATAGATACGGGGCAGCCGCCTACGCAGGGCTTGTTCTTGCAGTTAAGGCAGCGTTCCGCCTCGTCAAGCGCCTGCTCCTCGGTGTAGCCGAGTGCTACCTCGTCGAAATTCTTGTTGCGAACGTTGGGCTCCTGAGCGGGCATTTCGTTCTTTTTAAGGCTCATATTAGGCATATTACTTTACCCCCTTGAACAGATTACATACTTCCTCGCGCTTGTGCTGCTCGAACTCTCTGTACATCGAGCCGCGCTCCATTGCCTCGTCGAAATCTACGAGATGTCCGTCAAAGTCGGGACCGTCTACGCAAGCGAACTTGGTTTCTCCGCCGACAGTCAGACGGCAGCCGCCGCACATTCCCGTACCGTCAATCATAATGGGGTTCATTGATACTACGGTCTTTATGCCGTACTCCTTGGTGAGCTTGCAGACAAACTTCATCATAATCAGCGGGCCGATTGCGATTACCTCGTCGTACTGATTTCCCGCGTCGATAAGCGCCTTGAGCGCGTCGGTAACA
>JBJESC010000403.1:0-6707 GCA_051882615.1 Oscillospiraceae bacterium | reverse complement strand
TGAAGATTGTACGTCCGTACAGAATAGCCTTATCAATGGAGTTGAAGTTGTCGTCAAGGATAACGATGTCGGATGCCTCCTTGGCAACCTCCGTGCCTCCGCCCATTGCGAAGCCGACGTCGGCTTTCTTGAGCGCGGGGGAGTCGTTTACTCCGTCGCCCGTCATACCCGCAACGAGGTCGAGCTCCTGTGCAATCCGTACAAGGCGGCTCTTGTCGGAGGGAAGCGCACGGGCGATAACGCGAATATCCTTGAGCTTTGTTTTGATTTCGTCATCGGAGAGCTTTGCAAGCTCGTCGGAGGTGAGAACTATGTCGGTATCCGCTTCGAGCAGTCCTGCGTCCTTGGCGATTGCAACGGCGGTTTCCTTGCGGTCGCCCGTAATCATTACAACCTGAACGCCCGCGCCCTTAACCTCGCGGATTGCCGTTACGGACTCGGGACGAACCTCGTCACGAATTCCCACAGCGCCTACGAGAGTCCAATTGTTGCCGTCGGGAAGTGCGTCTTCGCCGAGTGCGTCCTCGCTGGTAGCGATTGCAAGCACGCGGATTGCGCGGTTTGCAAGCTCGTCAATTTTCTCGTTGAGCTTGTTCATATCGAACGGCTTCTTCTCGCCGTTTTCATCGTAATAAGTTGCACAGCGTTGCAGAATTTTTTCGGGTGCGCCCTTGATTAACGTCATCTTGTATGCGCCGTCAATCTGAGTTGCGGAATACTTGTTGGTGGAGTTGAACGGGATATTTCCGACAGCAGTTACTCCGTCCTTCTTTGTGCCGTCAAGGTCGAAGCCGAGGATTGCGCGCTCGGTAGCGTTGCCGCCGATTACTCTGCGGTCTGCGCCCGTGCCGCTAATCATTGAGAGGGAGTTGTGCTGAATGGAGAGCGAGAGAATGTCCTTAAGCCCGCTTCCGAGCTCGTTTATGCTCTTGAACTCCTTGACATCGCCCGTGATAAAGGAAACGGCTTCAAGCTTGCCCTTTGTGATTGTACCCGTCTTATCGGAGAAGAGAATGTTCAGCGAGCCTGCGGTTTCAATTCCCGCAACCTTGCGGACAAGAACGTTGTCCTTGAGCATTTTGCCCATATTCTGCGCGGATACTATGGCAATCATCAGCGGAAGTCCCTCGGGAACTGCCATTACGATGATGATTACCGCGAGCATAACCGCCTGAATAACCGCTTCAAGCAGCGTTACCCACTGGAACACGCCGTTTACCATAACAGCGTCTGCGGGGTTGAAGCCCGTATCAATAAAGAACGTCTTGAACAGCATTGCCACAGCGATTGCGATACCGCCGATATAGCCGAACTTGGAAATGCCGTTTGCGAGATTTCCGAGTTTAACTTTCAGAGGAGTATCACGGTCGTCGTCCGTCTGGAGCTGCTTTGCGATTTCGCCGTAAACCGACTTGTCGCCGACTACGGTAACCTGCATAACGGCGTTGCCCGAGCATACAACCGCGCCGCGGAATACCTTGTACTCGTTATCGAAGTTGATGTTCTCGTCGGTATCCTTCCAGCCGTCGGGAATTGCGACTTTCTTGGCTTCGCGGCTCTCGCCGTTAAGCACCGACTGGTCAACCTTGAGGTCGCCGTCAACGAGAATACCGTCTGCGGGGATTTTATCGCCCGCCTGAAGCAGAATGCAGTCTCCGACAACTATGTCGTTGATTGCAACCTCCGTGATAACTTCGTTTCGGTATACCTTGCACATAATTCTGGAAGCCTCTTCCTGAAGCTTCTGGAATGCGTTTTCGTTATTGTATTCCGAGATTGTGGAAACCAGCGTTGCAAGCATAATTGCAACCAGAATTCCGAGCGGCTCGTACCATTCGGGAGCACCCTCGCTGATTACGCCGACAAGACCTAAAATCCACAGCACCACGTTTACGCCCAGAGCGACAAGCAGAATTTTAATCATCGGGTCGCCGAGGTTGTCCTTGAGCTTATCCCAGAAGCTTTCCTGAGCCTGCTCTGTCATTGCGTTGTCACCGTATTTTTGTTTGCTTTCGGCGACTTCCTTGTCTGTAAGTCCGAATTTCTTCATTTTTTACCCTTTCGTTTCGTATTTTTAAGTGTTATTCAAAAATCGTTTCCGATGTTGTTTTAGCTGATGCTCACTTCGCACAGCAGACCGTTTTCCTTGTCCGACATACGGAACACCGCACGGTCGGCAAGCTCTACTGCGCTTCCCTTGGGAACGAGCCGTCCGCTCGGAGAGGTCATACCCTCAATGCCGTTGTTCACGAGCAGCCACTTGCCGTTGTAGAACGCAACGTAGGCTTTCACATCGGTGTTTGCCTTTTCATCGTTGTGAACGTTGGAGCAGATGTGCCAATCGAAAAGCGGAAGCCTGTCGTATACGATAACCTCGCTCTTCTCGCGGAATACGCCTTTTTTGCCGCGCATTTCGCTCTTAAAGCCGAGCCTTATTACCTTTGAGGAGGCTCTTGTGCCGCAGAACGGGCATACGGGATTGTTCTCGTCTCGGAGAATGAACCACTTCTTCTCGCACCGCGGGTTAGCGCATGGGTAGAGCCTGTCCCACGCTCTGAGAAGCTCCGTTTCCCACTCCATTGCGGTAGGGCGCTCGGAGGGGTTGTGCAGTCCGTCCACGAACGCGCGGAGGAACAGCCGTTCCAAGCCCTTTGAAAGCGATTGAATGGTAATCCCCAAATCCTGCGGGCGGTTGGACGTATCGTTCGGGTTCTCGATGAACGTCGCCATCGGGCCGAGCGCGAGGAAATCGTCCTCTTCCGCGCTTGCCGCACTGTAAATTTTCGGACCGATAAGCGGGTGTCTGCAAAACAGATACTCGTATATCAGCACGGGCAGCGCGTGAAGGTCGGTCTGTACGCAAGGAAGCGCACGCCTTGGGTCGCCGAAGTCAAGTACCATCGTTGCGAGAACCTCGGGCGCGATATACCCGCGCGTTCCCACTACCTCGGGCGCGTATTTATTCGGAACGACAAGGCTGTCGATGTCGATTACCACGGCGGAGCCCGTCTTGGGATCGATAAGCACGTTGTTGCAGGATAAGTCCGAGTGCGCAAGTCCCGCCTGATGCATTCGGCGTATCGTGCGTGAAAGGCCGATTGCCGTTTTCAGCATTGTGCGGAAGTCGCCGCGCTCCTCGGGAGCGAGGTATTTCCTGTTTCGCCCCGTAAACCAATTGGACTTCTTATCCTTGCCTTTCAGATTAAGTACGGAAGAAGCTCCGTCACCGAAGAAGAAGTTCTGTGGATAGGTGGGACATACAATTCCGAACTGCGGCTGTTTGACTATTGCGACAGGCCAGCAAAAGCGCTTACGGAAGTATTCGGCGGTCTTTTCCGTGTTTCCCAGAGCGCCGCCGTCCTGCTCGGAGAGTGTGGGGTTGTATATTCCGACAATGGTGCGAATTCGATCCTGTAAACGAGGGTTTTCGCCGTCGCGCGGATTGTTGAAGAACTGCACCGCAAACTGCTTGTCGGGGGTGAAGTAGGTGTGCTTCATTCCGCCGCGCGGAGCGTTTGCGTCATATACATATTCAATTGTATCGCCGCTTTCGAGAACGGCGGTTTGCACGGTTCCGCTCTGCATTTGTCATTTCCTTTTCATTGTATTACAGACGAATTACAACTAGGCTTCGATCGTCGAAGCTGCCGCGCTCGTTATAGTTGTCGAGCCATACGCGAAGCCGTTCCTCGGCGGTGTCGCCTATGTTCATACGGAACGCCTCCAGCGAGTGGCAGAACAGCGCGTCCCGCTTATCCCACAGCGCGTTTACGGCTTCGGGAGAGTTGTCGGCGAGAAGCTGCTTTGCATATTGGAGCGCAATGCTCTGTCGGCTGAGCGACACGGAGCGGAAGCGGATAGGCGCGGGATCTTCTCCGCAGAAGCCGCCCTCGGGTGCGTTCTTGAACGGGATAATTCCGTTCAGGCACAAATCCAGATACAGCCGCTTCATCATCGGAATGTTGGGGAAGTAATCGTCCGCTACTCCGTCCGACATCAGCATAATGGTATCGGAGCTTCCTCGGGAAATGCGCGTTTTCGCGCCGATAACCTCCGGTTTGGTGTTCTTCTCGGAAAGGAAGTCGGTTTCGCCCGAAAAAGCGCCGCTGTCCGCTTCGCCGAGAAGCCGCAGGCAGTTTTCCGAGTCCGCGCTGCTGTCCAGAGCGCAGATACAGCCGTCTCCTATCTGAACGCAAGCCAGAAATGTCTGACGCTTGCCGTCAATTTCAAGCGGAATTGCAACCGCTGCGAGGAAGGTTGCATACAGGTCGGAAAGCGTGGGCTTCCTGCCCAGAGCGTTTTCGTACTTTTCGTCCTCGGCGAGCTTTTCAAGCTCGTTTTTCTGAGCCGCGAACGCCGCGCGTGCCGACTCCTGCACCAGCGGAGCGATTTTCTCGCACGCCGACATAAACTCCGCGCTTGAAAGGTCCGAGCAGAGCTGCTTTTTAAGCTCCGGAGTATCCGCGAACAGCTCCGACAACTTCTCTTTCAGAAAAGCCGCCGCCGCTTCGCTGCTCACGCGCGAGCCTATTCTCGAGAGCGGTTTTGAACCCGCTCCAT
Organism: Oscillospiraceae bacterium; assembly: GCA_051882615.1. Classification (GTDB taxonomy): domain Bacteria; phylum Bacillota; class Clostridia; order Oscillospirales; family Ruminococcaceae; genus CAG-115. The sequence goes on along the minus strand of JBJESC010000403.1, from coordinate 2,147 downwards.
CGCATACCACGGCGATTATGCAGTCGTCCGTTGCGGCAACCTCGAAAAAGTCGTCGCAGTTCGTGCCCTCGTGCTTGTGCTTCTTTCCGCGGACTCTTGCGCCGATAATCTCCCCGAGGGGGGAAGCAACGCGCTTTTCGTGGCTTTCGGAGTGCATTTCCGTGCCGTTATCCACGATTTCACGATACTGCCAGATTGACTCGGTGTGCTCCATAACTTCCATATCCGAGAGCTTTTTCTCGGCTTCGGGAGGAGCTTCAGCCTCGCGCACAATCTCGTCAATGCTTACGGATAACTGTCCCTCGCTGATGTCTGCGGCGCGTTTCAATTCGGTATTATCCATTGAATTCTCCTTGAATTAAGGAACAATGACGAAGCCCTGAGGAGGCGGAGGCAGCTCTATGGCGTCGCCGGGCTTTGCGTCTATGCTCTTGGAGGACGCCTTGATGGAGCTGGACACCCAAGCGAAGAACTGAGCCATATCGCCTGCCGTGAGATTATTCATCATAAGAACATTATTGGTTATTTTCTTTAAGGTATTCGCGTTTGCGTTAGCACCCGCTCCGCAAGCGATGATGTTTCCGACTGAAACCTGCTTTATCGCCTCGATTCCCTCGTCGAGATTGTCGGTAGGAGCACCGTCCGTCATAAGGAAAACGAGCGGCTTCCAGTCGCCCTTCTGGGTAGCGGTGGAAGTGCGGACTTCGTTGGAAACGCAGTCTGCGAGGACTTTCAGCGCACCGCCGAGAGCGGTAGCACCGCCCGCCTGAAGCTGCGGCTCCTTGAATACCATAAGCTCGGTGAGCGGCGAAATCTGCCGCGCGGAGCTGTCGAACGTGATGATGGAAAGAAACGCGGTTTCAAGAGCCTGAGGGTCGCCCTTAAGCTCGGAAATCAGCGTTTTAATTCCCTGTTTAACCGCTTCAATAGGTTCTCCCGCCATTGAGCCGCTGCAGTCGAGCAGCAGGTACACGGGAAGACGTCTGATGTAATCGGACATTTTATTTTCCTCCGTAAATGTTGATTAGGAATGTTTGTAAGTTAAGGCAATGCCGCATTTTTGTTGTCGTGCGATTGCGTCAGCCGCAAATTGTGCGGTGCTGCCTTTGGGCTAAAGCGTCTGGCGTCCCGAAGTTACAACATTTCACGATATATTATACCTCAATTATCAGGTGTTGTCAATAGTTTTGGAAAAAAATCGCTCATAGGTAAAGTCTGCGTAAAATCCCGTGCTTGTCAATGCGGAAATGGAGCAGGTTGTCTTTTTGGGGGTTGATTTTTTTGGAGAAATATGGTATAATAAAAAGAACGTCTTGATTTACAGGAAATAATTGTCCGATTGGGTGCGGCAATTCGGTTGGGAGATGATGAAAATTAAGGAAAAACTCAAAAAAATAGCCGAACAGCTCAGGCTTTTGAAAACGGCAGAGGGAAGAAAAGAGTTCTATTCGCTCCACAAGGAGATAATCCTATATTTTGTATTTGGCGTCGGTACGACTATCGTGTCTATGGGAAGCTACTATCTCAGCCGCCTTATTTTCCCGAACGAGGATCACGTTCCGATGTGGCTGCGGTGGATTTTCAACATCACGCGCACGTTCGGAGTAGAGAGCAACACGGCTCTCCCTGTAATTATATCGTGGTTTTTGTCGGTTACTTTTGCGTTCCTTACGAACAGGGTGTATGTGTTTCACAGCGAGGTGAAATCGTTCGGCGGGTTTGTTGTTGAAGCCCTGAAGCTCTATGCTTCGCGTATTGCAACGCTGTTTGTGGATTTGCTTATTATGTTCATATTGGTTGATATTCCGCAGATACAAAACCCGCTCTATGAATTCTGCGCAAAGGTGTTCTCCAACGTAATTGTGCTCATTCTGAATTTTATTCTGAGCAAGGTGTTTGTATTCCGCAGCAGGAAGCCCAAGAAATCCACAAAAAGTGAATAACGAAAAATCCCGCCGAACACGGCGGGATACAGTCTGTCGATAAAGTCCTTTTTCTGCGAGTCGCGCCCCCACCCCCAACCAAAGCTCGGGCGGAGCGAAGCGACGCACGAGATTTTACCCTCCCCCGAAGGGGGAGGGGGAGAAATGCTGGGCTGCCCAAAACGACGGACTTTGTCCGTCGTTTGTTAGGTTCTTTTCAAGAAC
>JBJESC010000402.1:0-6750 GCA_051882615.1 Oscillospiraceae bacterium | reverse complement strand
GACAGAAATCAGTGCCTGAAGGCAATCGCAGAAGCAGAAGCTTACAACGGACCTTCGCTGATTATCGCATACGCTCCTTGTATCAACCACGGTATCAAGGGCGGTCTGACAATCGCTCAGCAGGTAGAGAAGGAAGCAGTAGAGGCAGGTTACTGGCATCTGTTCCGCTTCAATCCTACTCTTGCAGACCAGGGCAAGTCTCCGTTCAGCCTCGACAGCAAGGCTCCCACCGGAGATCCTAAGGCATTTATGATGAGAGAAGTTCGTTACAACTCTCTCGTTCGTGCTAACCCTGAGAGAGCTGAGAAGCTCTTCGACAGAGCAGTTAAGAACTTCAAGTCCAAGTACGATCACCTTGTTGAACTCGACAAGGCATACAAGGATGAGTTTGAGAAGTAATTAATCAAACAGCAGCGCGGCGTCGAAAGACGCCGCGTTTTTTATATGTATAGAAATCGGCGGGAACAATAATCCCGCCGAACTTTTTATTGAGCCTGAAAATTTATTCCCGCTTTCCTTGCCTGACTGCACAAATCCTTCGTTTGGATTTTGTACTGTATACCGTCTTTCAGAAAATATGTCCCGCATTGTCTGAATTCAAACGAAACGTTCTTCCTTATACATTGCTCCCTGATGTCAAGAACCCACGAATAGTCCAGCGGTCTGGCATTGTAATCCGATTCTCCCCCCACTACCACAAGCTCTATATCGTCAAGGTACTTCTCAATGTCAATTCTCTCAATCAGCGGCTGAGCGGTGATACACTTGTGCTTAATCGGCAGCTTGTTGAATATCCCGAGCTTGTAGTCTGCGTTCTTTTGATTTTCAATCGTGCAGCAGACAACCACGTTTTCGTATCCGTCAGCCCAATCCTCAGGGATACATTCCATAAATCGGTCAATCCGCTTGGTGAGGAACAGGAACGTGCAGTCCTGCCGCTCCTTAATCATCTTCCAGCACTCTTTCCTCCACTCGTCGGCCTCTTCAATCAGAAAATCCGTTGAGAAACAGGTATACACAGTTCCCGATTTCATTTTATAATTGCCATTTTTCAGACGTTCTATGGGTTTATAGAAGTCCTTGGTCTGCGTAATAACGCTTGTATCAACTCCGCGCTTATAGTCTCCCTTATGGATATAGCAATGCAAGCAGCCCTCGCTGCACTTTCTGCATCCTCTCCAAGGATTCCACATAGCCATAATCTCGCCTCCTCTGCGAAAAAGGCTGCTTCCGAATGATGTCGGAAACAGCCTTAAAAATCAGAACATCTTTGTTCCCTTTGCGGCAGCGCGGATTTCCATTACTCCCGTAGCGGGATAGAAGAGCTGAGTTCTTCCGTAGTCAAGACCGCAATCCTCCGCGAGAATGGGAATTCTGTTCTCGTTCAGGAACTTTTTGACAGCCTGAACATTGCGCTCACCGATATTGAACTTATCGCTCGCAATTGCGAACATCGTAGCTCCGCCCGCAATCTTCGCGGTAAGCCGTGATTTATTCGCACCCATAGCCACCATCTGCTGAACCAGCAGCGGAAGCGCCTTGTCTGCAAATCTCAAGGGCGCATTCTGATTGTTAATCTCGCTACTTTCGGGGAGCATAATATGCGACAAACCGCCTATTCCTGCGGTACTGTCAAGCAGGCACACTCCCACGCACGAGCCGAGCGCGTATGTAACCAGGACATCAGGCGCTCTGCAGACCTTCAAATCGCCAATTCCAATTGTAATATTTCCCATCAGAATACACCGAGCTTTTTCATTAATATGTCAAGCGACTCAACCGTAGGAATAAGAATAATGTTTGAATTAATATCCACCGAGTCGATAACAAATCCGTCATTAATAAAGAGAACCTTATCTCCTACTTCTGAAAACTCTATCATAGGCGCATTCATAATAGCACCCATCATATCAACCGTCATTGACGGAACGCTCATATCAATTGTAAGTCCCGTCAAGGTGGACACAGCTCCCAGATAAGAGCCCGCCATAATATTGCCCATCTCCTTGATAGCCGAGAAATCGCATTCGTCAAGATGAATTACGCTGACGTCCTCTTTTCCGAGGAATGTGCCGAGCACTACCTTTGCAAAAGAATCCTCCAACAGGAACATAATCATTCCGTTTATATCGCCCGTAAGCGTTACGAGAATACCCGTAATCACCTTCTCGGGACCGCCCATTTCGTCGATTACCGATTGGTAATCCATAACCCGCACATCGGGAACGTGCATTTCAATGTTCTTGCCAAGCATCTGCGACAGCGAGGACGCCGCGCTTCCCGAACCGATATTTCCTATCTCACGCAGACAATCAATTGCTACGGGAGAAAGCTCTTCATAATTCTTTAACATAATATTCCCCCCATCTGAGACTAAAAGCCGTCAGGGTGTTTGTTTATCGAAGATTATTCGCAATTCTTGCCAACTCGTCCGAGGTGGTTACAACACGCGAACTGAGCTGATACGCGCGCTGAGTTTCAATCAGCTTTACCATCTGCGTGGCAAGGTCTACGTTGGATACAACCAGCGTTCCCTGAAGCTTGACTGCGTTGGGATTAGCGACAGCCGCACCGCTTCTCTCCGTTTCGAGATAACGGTTAGTGCCCATCGCTTCAATTCCGTAAGGGTTAGGGAACTCAAACACGCCAATCATCTGAGTAAGCTCGCCCCAGTTTACCTCTCCTCTTTCGCCATCTCCTGTGGTTTCAAACGGCACCACAATACGCTGTTTCTCGTTATCAAGGACATACTCGCCCGAACCTGACACCAGATACCACACAGCGTCGCCGTTTTCATCGGTAAGCTCCTGATCCTGCGTCATTGCAAATGCGCCGTCACGAGTGTAGTTCACATCGCCCCAGCGGTCCTCAACTGCGAAAAATCCCTCTCCCGCAATACCGATGTCAAGCATTCTCTCGGTATATTGGAAGTGCGACTCGCTGAACAGTAAATCGGTTTTCTGAATGTATGTGCTGTGACCTGTCTGCCAGTCGTCCTCGGGACGTCTGTAGGTTTCGTAGATACAATCCGCAAAAGACGGTCTTATCTGCTGATAGCCCACAGTATTGATATTGGCGATATTGTTGCCGTAGATATTAAGCGCCTGCGCCTGAGCAATCATCGAAGCCTTTCCCGTATGGAATGAAATATTCATAAATACCGCCTTTCGCTATTAAACCTTCTTGCAGAGGTTGTTCGCACCCTGATTAAGCCCATCAATAAGCTTCAGAATAGCCGAATTCGCTTCATACATTCTGTTAGTTTCAACAAGCATATTCAGCTCGTAGTTCCAATCTACATTTGAGCGTTCAAGCGCGCCCTGAACAATGTCATAGCGCAATCCATCGGGAACAGGTCCCGCATCAACGCTGGAGAACATATTAACGCCGAATTTCTTCACGTCCGACTCGGGATCAATGTAACTCAGACGCAGCTTGTCAATCGCAACGCCATCCTGATATATCGTTCCGTCAACATCAATGACAAAATCCTTATTTCCGAGATAAATCTCGCCATTTTCGCCGAGCACTCTGCCCGAAGTCGAGGCACACAGATAACCCTCGTTATCCAGCTCCCAGTCGCCGTTGCGGGAGAGCATAACCTCGCCGTTATAACCCGCAATATTGAAGTAAACATCGCCGCTTATAGCAACATCAAAGGGGTTTTCGGTAAACTCAAATGATCCCTGCTGTAAGTCAGTGTAGGAAGTATCCACATAGCGGTGCGAGAGCGTACCCGACAGCTCCTCGCGGTGCTTTACAAGAGCCATCTGCTCCTTGAATGTATTCACCAGAACGGTATCGCGCTTATAACCGGAAGTGCTGACATTGGCAAGGTTATTACCGATTGTGTTCAGCTTTCTCTGAGCCAGAATCATTCCGTTTGACGCGTAATAAAAACCTCGGTTCACTTGTCGTCTCCTCCCTTGAAGTACGGTGAAAGTCTTGCTTTCAAGCCAAGAATTGCCTTTGCGTGAATCTGACACACTCTGCCCTCGGTCACCCCGAGCACCTTTGCGATGTCAGAATATTTCAAGTTCTTGTAGTAATACAGTATAACAACCTGACGTTCCTTGTCGCGGAGCTCCTCTATTGCCTCGGCAATCACCTTTCGCATCTCATTGCGTAAAAGCGCTCCGTCCGTGGGATTATCCATTGCGGGCTCGTCGATGTTGTCCTCGTACAGCAGCTCCTCAAACGAAAGCACAATCGCTCCCGAGCAGTCTGCCATATTTTTCAGAAGCCGCTCCTCAGAAACGCCGAGCTGTTCGGCAAGCTCCGCATTTGAGGGCGCTCTCCCATTTAAATTATACAACATACTATTCGCTTTGTCAAGCTGTTTGGCGAATTTTCTGATGTTGCGCGGAACCCAATCCTGCTTTCTGATATAGTCGATAATCGCGCCTTTTATCTTAATGGTGGCGTATGTTTCAAACTTTGCGCCCTTAGACGCGTCAAAGCTCTCGATAGCGTCCATCAGCGCCAATACACCCTCGTTTACAACGTCCTCGGGCTCGCTGAACTTGATGTACATATTACGCATAGACATGGCGCAAGCCCGCACCAAGCCCATATTCTTGAGGACAATATCGTTTCTGAGCGCAATATCGCCGTTCTGTCGATACAGCATAACCTGTTCGGTATTGTTGAATTCAGAACCCACGATTTACACCCCCTAATGAAAATCCGCTCCGTTATCCGATTATCCCGCCATTACCCTCGAATTGAGGGAGATGTTGCCGATCGCCTGAATTTGCGCCGACGAGTCAATTTCGCTGTACGACAGCACCGTAATGTTTGAAATAAACTGTTCGGTAAGCTTCTTGAAGTAAATTCTGACGACAGGCGACGTCAGAATAATAACGGAAGGGATAACGTCCTTAATCTTATCTATTTCTTCGTTTGTTGCATTGACGATATTCTGAATCATATCAGGCGCCATTGCAAGGTAGCTTCCCTGCTCGTTCTTCTTGACCGAGCTTACTATCATATCCTCGATTTGCGTATCCAGAGTGATTACGCGAAGCGAATTAGCTTCCGCAAATCTGTGCGTAATGGTTCGTTTCAGCGACTGCCGCACATACTCTGTCGCAATATCGGTATCCTTGAGCACGTTGGTATGGTCGCCCAGCGTTTCAAGAATGGTTTCCAAATCCCTGATGGGGATACCCTCTTTAAGAAGATTAGAGAGAATTTTCTGAAGGTATCCAACCGAAATAACCTTCGGGATAAGGTCGTCCACGACAATAGGATTCAGCTTCTTAACGTTCTCCACCATTGTGTTGACGTCCTGACGCGAGAGCATTTCATACGCATAGCGCTTCATAACCTCGCTCCAGTGTGTAATCATTACCGATACCGGATCAATAAGCGTATATCCCGCAACGTCCGCCATAATCTTCTTGTCCTCGGAAATCCACTTTGCGGGAAGTCCGAACGCAGGCTCAACCGTATCAATTCCGTCTATCTCGGTAGTAACATCGCCGCTGTCCAGCGCAAGGTAGTGGTCAACGAGAATTTCACCTCTCGCAACCTCTTCACCCTTTATCTTGATTATGTAGAGGTTAGGGTTAATCTCGGGGTTATCCGTCATTCGTACCGACGGAATAACCATACCCATATCCATAGCGAACTGCTTACGGAAAATAACCACTCGGTCAATGAAGTTACCGCCGCTCTTTTCATCAACAAGCCTCAGCAGACTGTATCCGAATTCCATTTCTATCGGCTCGACATTCAGCAGCTTGAACACGTTGTCAATATCGCGGTAGTAGTCGTTATCCGTCTTAGGCTTGTCAAGCTCAGCCTGCTCGGCTTTAAGGCGTTGTGCAAGCTCCAGCTCCGCCATTTTCTTCTTGTTTCTATCAAGAAGAATAGCACCCGTTATCAGAATAATGCCCAGAATAAGCATTACATACCACGGGAAGCCCGGAATCAGCATCATTACAAGCACCACAATTCCCGCAATAAGCAGCACGAACGGCTGTGCGGTAAACTGTGCTTTCAAATCGCTCATAAGGCTGTCGTCGCTTGCCGCACGGGTTACAATCATACCGGTTGCAACGGAAATCAACAGCGCGGGAATCTGCGAGCACAGACCATCGCCGACCGTTGCCAGCGAGTAGGTGTTCAGAACATCGGTAAAGCTTCCGCCGCCGCGCACCATACCGATGATAACGCCGCCTATAAGGTTTACAAGCGTCGTGATAATGGACATAATCGCGTCGCCCTTGACGAACTTCGTAGCACCGTCCATAGAGCCGTAGAAGTCCGCTTCGCGCTGTATGTTGTTACGTCTGCGCTTAGCCTCGTCCTCGTTAATAATGCCTGAATTCAGGTCTGCGTCAATCGCCATCTGCTTACCGGGCATTGCGTCCAGCGTAAAACGCGCAGCAACCTCGGATACACGCTCCGAGCCCTTGGTAATAACGATAAAGTTTACCAAAACGATGATTATGAATATCAGAAAGCCGACAATTGCGTCGCCGCCCATTACGAACGTACCGAACGCCTTGATAACCTCTCCCGCATATCCGCTCGACAAAATACCTCTCGTTGTAGATATGTTCAGCGATAGTCGCAGAACAGTCGAGATAAGGAGCACCGTCGGGAATACCGAGAACTCCAGCGCCTCCTTAATGAACATCGTCATTACAAGAATAATAAGCGAGAGCGCTATATTCAGCATAATCATAAAGTCCAGCAGCCACGAGGGGAGCGGGATAATGATTGCCATTACAACGAAGATGA
>JBJESC010000401.1:0-1782 GCA_051882615.1 Oscillospiraceae bacterium | reverse complement strand
TCTCGCCGATGTTTGCAATTCGGTTGACGTAACCCGCGTCACTCTCGGAAACGCTCTCCGCGCCGCTGATTGCGGCTTTGTAATATCCCGCGTTAAGTCCCGCGTCCCGCAGCTTTTTCACGATAAGCGCGGTGACGTAGGTTTTTCCAATGTCCGTTCCTGTCGCAGTAATGAATAATCCCTTTGACATTTCAATTCTCCTTATCTGCGAAACGAACGCGGTAGCCAAGCTCCGAGGTCATCTTCATATCGTTGTCAATAGTAATACCTTTTGTGGTGAGCATATCACCCGAGATAGCCGCGTTCGCACCCGATTGAAACAGCCGTTTTCCCATATCGGGCAGAAGCCCGCGCCCGCCCGCAAGTCGAATTTGTCCGTCGGGAATAAGGAAGCGAAAGATAGCAACAATCCGCGCCATTTCGTCCTCCGTAAGCACCTTGTTGTGCTCAAAAGGAGTGTTCGGGATAGGGTTCAGCATATTCACGGGGATTGATTTTACACCAAGCTCCCGTGCGGAGAGCACCATATCAATTCTGTCCTCCATAGTTTCGCCAAGCCCCATTATTCCGCCGCTGCACACTTCAAGTCCCGCCGCTTTCGCAGCGTTAATAGCGGCAATTTTGTCGTCAAAGGTGTGGGTAGTGCATACGTTGGGGAAGAAATTGCGTGAGCTTTCAAGATTGTTGTGCGCTCTGTCCGCGCCCGCTTCTTTCAGCTTGAGGAAATTGTGCTCGTCCAGCAGTCCCACCGATACGCACACCGAAATCGGACACGCTTTTCTTATCGCACGAATACTTTCGCACAGGCTGTCAACCTCGCTGTCGGAGAGCTTTCGTCCCGAGCAGACAATGGAATAACGCAATACGCCGCGCTTGTAGTTGTAGAGCGCCTGTTTTACGAGTTCGTCCCTGCCGAGCAGGGAATACTCCTCGCAGTTTGTATTGTAGTGCGCTGATTGAGCGCAGTAGCGGCAGTTTTCGGAACACTTGCCGCTCTTTCCGTTGATAATGGTACACATATCAAACGTGTCGCTGCAAAAGCGCTGTCTGATTTCATCGGCAGCATGGCAAAGTTCGTCCAGCGGTGCGGATATAAGAGAAATTGCCTCTTCGCGTGAAACAGTGTGACCGCTCAGAACCTTGTTTTTCAGTATATTTGTTTTATTCACCGTTCAATTCTCCTTGGGTATGTATTTCCGCACTATCGGGATGAGCCTTTTTCCGAGGATTGCCGCCAGCAAGCACAGCAGAATATCGCCCGGGACGGCAAGGACAAAGCAGTACCAAAGCGTCATTGCAAAGCTGATTGAGCCGCCCTCAATCCACAGGTTTTTCGCAAAATAGAAGTATACGATTCCTAGCGCATAGACTATCCCAAGCCCCGCGAAATTCGCAGCAAGAATACGCTTGAAAGAGGGATTGGGAACAGCGTTTGCGATTTTACCTGTGACAAAAGTCCCGATTATAAATCCGATAAGATAACCGAATGTGGGCTTCAGAACATAGAAAAATCCGCCGCCCTCCGCGAATATCGGAATGCCGATAAGCCCCAGAATAACGTAAACTCCCACGCTTGCAGCGCCGCGTTTAGCTCCGAGAAGAAGTCCCGCAAGCGTTGTGAATAGAAATTGAAGCGTAAATTCCATATACGGAATGGGAATTTTGATAAACGCACCGACTGCTGTAAGCGCGGTGAACAAAGCGCACATACAAATTCCGACTGTCCTGTTTTTCGCTTTGCTTGAATTGTTGAGATTAGTCATTTGCGTTTTCTCCTGATAC
>JBJESC010000400.1:0-6784 GCA_051882615.1 Oscillospiraceae bacterium | reverse complement strand
TAGCCGAGTCCGCGCAGCATTCCCACCATAACGTCCATAAGTCCACAGAGCGCGTAAGTGGTACAAATTACCGACAGACGGACAAGTCCCGCGTCTACCACTTCGGGATTTTTCGAGTAAATTCCCAATAGCTGCCGTCCCAGCAAAAACGCAAGCCAGCCAAGCCCAAGTCCCGCAACGGTAACGCAACCTATGGCTGAAGCGAGAATTCGCGGAATACGCTCATACCGCTTCGCACCCACATTCTGTCCCGTAAAGGAAATCGCCGCCTGATAGAAGGTATTCATCGCGGTGTAGATAAAACCCTCAACAGACGAAGCCGCCGTGTTTCCCGAAACAATCGTGTCGCCGAACAGATTAACCGAGGACTGGATAACCACATTGGAAAACGAGAAAATCATTCCCTGAAGTCCTGCGGGAAGTCCCACCTGCACAACCGAGAACAATACTCTGCCGTTAATACGCAGCTTCTTCAAATCAAGGTGAATGGCGCTCTGCTCCTTGATTAAACACAGCACAACCAGCGCCGCCGAAATAGTCTGAGAAATGACCGTTGCAAGCGCAACGCCCTTAACTCCCATCTGAAATACGATAACGAACAGCAAATTCAGCAGGAAGTTTATTATTCCCGCCGTGAGCAGATAGTAAAGCGGTCGCTTGGTATCTCCCACCGAGCGCAGAATTGCCGAGCCGAAGTTGTATATCATCGTTGCGGGCATTCCGATAAAGTAAATTCGCAGATAGTCAGTAGCAAGCGGGAGCAGGTTTTCCGTTGCTTTCATCAGCACCAGCATTTGCGGAACGAAGATTACTCCGACTATCATCAGCGCCGTGCCGCTTATTGCCGACAGCAGCATTGAGGTGTGGACAATTTCTTCCATATCGGACTTTGAGCCTGCTCCGTGCGCTCTTGCCGCAACGACATTCACGCCTACGGACAGTCCGACGAAGAAGTTCACAAACAGGTTTATCAGCGATGAAGTCGAACCCACCGCGCCCATAGAATTATCGCCCGCGAAGCGTCCGACAACCACTACGTCCGCAGCATTGAACAGAAGCTGAAGCACTCCCGAAGCCATAAGCGGCAGCGAAAAGAGCAGCATTTTCTTCAAAATCGGCCCCTCGGTCATATTCATCGAATAGTTCTTAGCCAAATCAATCCTTCTTTCATAACATACACCTTATTATATCACAATCACCGCCTTTTTTCAACAGTAATCATTTGTGAAAAATTCACAGTTAGGCTCTTGGAATTTGTGAATTATTCCAAATCGAACAGTTGTCCGAATTTTTAAGATTATTCCCAATAAAATGAGGTATAAGGACAAGTTTAATGGGAGAAGAAGGCATGGAAAAAAGAATTGCACTTGTGGGAAATCCAAATTCGGGAAAAACCACACTGTTTAACACGCTGACAGCATCAAAAGAGTATGTCGGAAACCGCGCAGGCGTTACCGTTGATAAGAAGGAAGCCCCGCTGAAAGGGCGCGGCGGTGTGAAAATCATAGATTTGCCCGGAGGGTATTCGCTGACGGTATATTCTCCCGAGGAACGCGCCACTCTGGACTATCTGCTATATGAAAAGCCCGATGTTATCCTCAACATCGTAGACGCAACCAATATAAGGCGAAACCTGTATCTTACCACCCAACTGCTCGACCTCGGTATTCCGATGATCATAGCGCTCAATATGGTGGACGAAGCGAAAAAACTCGGAATTCTCCCCGATATTGCGCGGCTGTCAAAAGGGCTTGGCTGTGAGGTAATCGGCATTTCGGCTCTGAGCGGTGAGGGAGTTCCCGAAGCGGTAAATACGGCGATAGGGCTTGCCGAAAATCGAATTCGACCAAAACCCAAGCCGTTCAGCGTCTGCGTTGAAGATGCGCTCGGGAGAATTTCGCAGCAGTTGAGGAGCACCCCTCGGGAACAGCGGCGGCTGCACGCAATACGCATTTTCGAGCGAAGCGAAAAACCTCCTCGCAGCGCCGACGAAGCCGCTGTTGAGCAGTACATAACGGCTTGCGAGGAAGAGCTGGGCGACCGCTCCGACAGTATTATCGCCGCAGAGCGGTATCGCATAATCGACAGCCTTGTAAAACGCCCCGAACGAGCGAAAAACGCACTCTCCGCAACACGCAGAATTGACCGTGTTCTCGCCAACGGAGCAGCAGCTATTCCTCTCTTTGCTGTGATAATAACGGCGGTGTATTTCCTCTCAATAACGCTTACGGGACGACTGTGCGAAGGACTTGACAGCCTTGTGCGCGTAATCGGTGACAGGCTTGACAAAGTGTTATTCTCGTTCGGGTGTACGGAGTGGCTGAGCTCGCTGATTACGGACGGAATAGTGTCGGGAGTGGGAGCGGTTCTGAGGTTTGTTCCGCAGCTGTTCGTGCTGTTTTCGTTCCTTTCGTTTCTCGAAGAATGTGGGTATATGTCGCGGATTGCGTTTATCCTCGACAGGGTTTTCAGACGGTTCGGAATGTCGGGGAAAAGCGTTATTCCGCTGATAATCGGCTCGGGCTGCGGTGCTGTCGGGGTTTCCGCCTCACGGACAATTGAGAACGACAGCTGCCGCCGAATGTCGGTAATAACGACAACGTTTATCCCGTGCAGTGCTAAGCTCCCTCTCATTTCGCTTATCGGGGCGACCGCGCTGAGCGGAGCGTGGTGGGCTGCTCCCGCAGCGTATTTTATCGGGATAGCTTCTGTTTTCCTATCGGGAATAATCCTCAAAAACACAAAGCCCTTCCGCGGCGAGTCTGCGCCTTTTATTATGGAGCTTCCCGCCTATCGTCTGCCCCGTTTAACCACAATCGTCAAAGCGGCGTGGGAGCGGGTATGGGGATTTATCAAAAAAGCGGAAACTGTGATACTCCTCTCGTCAATCGCCGTCCGCGCAGGGTGTATGCTGGGAATTACCGACGGAGGTATTGTTCTGAGCACGGAATTGCCGCTCTCGGAGAGCATTTTCGGTAAAATAGGCGGATTGCTTGTCCCCGTATTTGCACCGCTCGGCTTCGGAAAACCGGAAGCCGCCGCAGCAGTGATAATGGGACTTGCCGCAAAAGAAGAAATCGTGGCTGTTCTCGGAATAACGGGCTTTTCGGGATTTACAGCCGCCGAGGGACTATCGTTTATGGTGTTCAATCTGCTGTGTGCGCCCTGTGTGGCAGCAATAGCCGCAATCCGCCGCGAAATGGGTTCGGCAAAGTGGACTGTATTTGCGGTAGGATACCAATGCGTCTTTGCTTATGTCGCGTCATTATTGACTTATCAGATTGGAAAAATTATTCTTTAGTAGCAACAGCTCCGAATGCCGATGTGACATTCGGAGCTGTTTCTTGTATTCATCAGCGGTTAATTACCGCAACCGCTATTGTAAGATAACTTGCAAATGCAACCCACAGCAGGTACGGTACATTGAGGTACGCCGCAAGAGGGCGGATTTTTCTGAACTTGACTATCATTACAACTATAAGAACCAGCAGAGCAAGAACAACCGCCGCCGCTCCCCACAGCGCCTCAAATCGGAAAAAGACTATGCTCCACGAAAAGTTGACCGCAAGCTGAACCCAATAAACAGCAAGCGCTTTTTTGTTCTCTGCGGCAGTTTCCTTGGTTTTCGACATATAGATAAGATACGCAGAAGTTCCCATCAGCAGAAACAGAACAGCCCACACCACAGGAAACAGCCACGCAGGCGGGAGCAGCGGCGGTTCCTTGTATTTCTCAAAAAAGCCGCTCATATTCCCCGAAATCAATGCGGATAACGCACCGATAGCCTCTGCGGAAAGAACGAAAATCAACCAATCGGCAATGCTGTGTCTCTTCATATTTAAAACCCCTCTCGTATTTTAGTTCGGGAATAGCGCAAGAGCTTGACCCGAACAGCCCTATTTATGTCTATGTTATGTTATTTTGAACAGCTTTATGTCATCAGAAATGAGCTGTTTCTTTCTCCCCTGCCCGCCGTTCGTTAAGCCGGGACTATGCTTTTCCGCCTTAGCTACAATACCGCATTAGAAAAAATGTCGGATAAAATAGGAAAATGTCTTGTATTACGGGAGAAAATATGGTATAATGAATGTAAGTATAGTGCGGACAGGATTTATCCGCATAATGCCGAAGGGTTTTCATTCTCAGGAGGGACGATATGAAAAAACAAAGAGGACTTGACAAAAAGATTATCCTTTTTGTAAGCGCACTTACCGCTGTTATGCTGATAATTTCATCAGTGGTAAGCTATCTTATCGCATACAAAATGGTATCTTCGGAAAGCGAAGCGAAAATCATAAACGAGCTGTCGCATCAGGCGACAAAGCTTGACGGCTGGCTTGATACGCAAGAGGCAATTGTAACGGATGTTGCAAAATTCTCGGCTTCTTTCAATCCGCAAAAGGACGATTTGCAGAAAATTCTGAAAGCCGCTTGTGAGACATCGGACGGAACAATGTATGCTGCATACCTTGCTTACCCGATAAATGTTACCATATTCAATGACGATACCGAGCTCCCGCCCGACTTCATCGTAATGGAGCGCGGCTGGTATAAAGACGCAGAGGCTGCCGGCGGCAAGTCAATCTGCACCACTCCCTACATTGACTTCAACACAGGCAGTATGATTATCACCGTCGCTACGGCGGGACATAATGAGGACGGCTCGCTGTATGCAATTGCGGGCGGAGACGTTTACATTGACGAGCTGATTAAGTCGTGCGAAGAAATCAAGATTTCCGACAACGCATACCCTTTTCTCATTGATGATTCGGGAAATATCCTTGTTCATACGAATGACGAATATCTTCCCAAAATCGTAAATCAGGAGAGCGTGTTCACCAACGCCGCTGATATTCCCGCATACAGCGAACAATTTGAAATGGGCAAAATCACCTTCAAGCGCGACTTTGACGGTACAAAACGCGCAATCGGCACAGTACAGCTCTCAAACGGCTGGACGCTCGGCTACGCAATTGATTACACAACATATATGAAAGGCATGGTTTCGCTTGTTGTTATTCAATTAGTGATTATGATAGTATGCGTTGTATTGGTTACAATTCTGTGTGCGGTGGTTGTCAAGAACTGCCTCAAGCCTGTTGACGAGCTTTCCGTTGCTGCGGAACAGATGGCACAGGGCAACCTCAGCTATCAGCTCACCTACCACGGTAATGACAGCGTTGGAGTACTCAGTGAAAAACTCAGCGCAACCAACACCGCGTTGAAGGGTTATATCGACGATATTTCGCAGAACCTTTCAAGGATGAAGGACGGTGATTTCAGCGTTTCTTTCGGAGCAGATTATGTTGGCGACTTCGCGCCGATTAAGGCTTCGATTGAGCAGATAAGCAAATCTATCGGCTCTGTTATTGAGGGAATAAGCTCCGCTTCCGAAAAGGTAAACAATGGTGCTAAGCTCGTTTCCCAAACGGCAACCGCCCTTTCAACAGGTGCTAACGAACAGACCGAGACCGTTGACCGAATCAGCAATATTGCTGAAACAATCAAAACGCTCACCGAGGAAAACGGAACGAGCGCCGACAAGGCTCTCGCTTACTCGCGCGAAACGGGCGAAGCGATTGCCGCAAGCAACGAGAGTATGAAGGAACTGCTTGACTCGATGAAGCAGATTACCGAAATGTCGGTTCAGATTGAGGAGATTATCAAGACGATTGACGACATTGCATTCCAGACCAATATTCTCGCACTTAACGCTTCTATCGAGGCGGCAAGAGCGGGAGCTGCGGGTAAGGGCTTTGCGGTAGTTGCAGACGAGGTTCGTAACCTTGCGTCCAAGTCGGCAGAAGCTGTAAACGGCACTACCGAACTGATTAACAGCACAACTGAGGCTATAGAAAAAGGCTCGGAAATCGCCAACGCAACGGCTACCTCGCTTGAAGCGGTTACTAAGAAGTCCAAGGAGGTTGACGAGCTGGTTGCTCGGATTTCCAAGGCGTGCGGTGAGCAGAGAAACAGCGTAGCTGACATCAACGAGAAGATTGAGGTTATCACTGCCGTAGCCGAGCGCAACTCCGCAACAGCAGAAGAGAGCGCGGCTTCCAGCGAGGAGCTCAACACTCAGGCAAGAACTCTCAACGAGCTGCTTGACGGATTCAAGCTTCAATAACACATTTACATAACAAAACGGCTGAGAGAAATCTCAGCCGTGAGCTTGTCGAAAAACCTATTTAGGGTTGCACCAAGGCATATAATGGGGGGTTGGGGGCGAAGCCCCCAAGTAGGGCTAGCGGGGCGGCAACCCCGCATTTCTCCCCCTCCCCCGAAGGGGGAGGGGGCAGGGCTAAAGCTCGTGCGTCACTTTGTTCCGCCCGAGCTTTGGAGGGGGCGCGACTCGCAGAAAAAGGACTTTATCGACAGCCTGACGGCTGAGAGAAATCTCAGCCGTTTCCTGTATATAAAGCAATTTACTTTGCCCGATACTTGATAGCATTTAGTTTTTTACGCTTTCGGAGCTGCTTTGCAATCGTGTTGCCAGTTGATTTTTTGGGGATTTTGTGATATAATGGAAGTGTTTTGAAAATAACACTAAGATTATATACCGAAATAAAGGAAGTAATATACTATGATAGGACTTGGAACGCTGATAAACAGCGCAGCGATAGTAGCGGGCGGAGTTATAGGACACTTTACGGGAAAATTCTTTAAACCCGAACAGCAGGACGCATTGAGCAAAACCTGCGGAGTAAGCGTCCTGTTCATCGCCATTGCGGGAGCAATGGAGGGAATGCTGAACATTGAAGGTACGAAGATCAGCAGCGGAAAA
>JBJESC010000399.1:0-6806 GCA_051882615.1 Oscillospiraceae bacterium | reverse complement strand
CTGGATATGGTACTCGGCAACGACATAACCAGCCCCGTTGCAATCAACGAATTTGAGAAGAACGGATTTACAGGCATTTTTGATAAGAACAAGATTTCGCTTGTAATGGACCACTTCACACCAAACAAGGACATTAAGGCTGCAAAGCAGTGCCAGCAGTGCAGAAATTTCGCGGATAAGTACGACATCGTAAACTATTACGACGTCGGAAACGTAGGTATCGAGCACGCTCTGCTCCCCGAAAAAGGACTTGTAGTACCGTCCGACTGCGTAATCGGTGCAGACTCGCACACTTGTACATACGGCGCTCTCGGCGCATTTTCTACCGGCGTTGGTTCTACTGATATGGCTGCGGGTATGGCAACAGGCGAGGCTTGGTTCAAGGTTCCCGCGGCTATAAAGTTCAACCTTACGGGAAAACTCAATAAGTGGGTTAGCGGCAAGGACGTTATTCTCCACATTATTGGTTTGATTGGCGTTGATGGAGCACTCTATCGCTCTATGGAGTTCACAGGCGAAGGTTTGCACACACTCTCTATGGACGACAGACTGTGTATGGCTAATATGGCTATTGAAGCAGGTGCGAAAAACGGTATTTTCGAGGTTGACGATGTTACTCTCGAATATGTAAAGGGAAGAACCAATAGAACCTTTGAAGTTTTCAAGGCTGACGATGACGCTCATTATGACCAGGTTATCGACATTAACCTCAGCGAGATTAAGCCTACTGTAGCTTTCCCGCATCTGCCCGAAAACACAAAGACTATTGACGAAGCCGAGAAGCTCGACATCAAGATTGACCAGGTGGTAATCGGCTCGTGTACAAACGGAAGATACAGCGACCTTGAGATTGCGGCAAAGGTTGTAAAGGGCAAGAAGGTTGCAAAGGGCGTTCGTGCTATCGTAATTCCCGCAACCCAGAAGATTTACCTTGAAGCATTGAAGAACGGTTTGCTTGAAACCTTTATCGAGGCGGGAATGGTAGTATCCGCACCTACCTGCGGACCTTGCCTTGGCGGTCATATGGGTATCCTCGCTCCTAACGAGAGAGCGGTTTCCACCACTAACCGCAACTTCGTGGGCAGAATGGGCGACACCACTTCCGAGGTTTACCTCGCAAGCCCCGCCGTTGCTGCTGCAAGCGCTATCGCGGGAAAGATTTCGGGGGATTTTGAATAATGGTTAAACACGTTATTATCTGGAAACTAAAGGATATGCCCGAGGCTGAGAAAGCAGAGCATAAGCGTCTTATCAAAGAGGGGCTGGAAGCCCTTGCGGGTAAAATTGACGGTCTTACCGAGATAAAGGTAGTCACCGAATTGCTTCCGACTTCCACGGGCGACCTGATGCTGGACAGCACTTTTACAAGCGCTGAAGCGCTTAAGAGCTATTCAACTCACCCTGAGCACGTCAAGGTTGCAGACGAGCAAGTAAGACCGTTTGTAGCCGACAGAAAATGCGTTGATTTTGAAATATAAGGAGAAATGACAATGAAAGCACATGGATTTGTACATAAATACGGCGATAACGTTGATACAGACGTAATTATCCCCGCACGTTACCTCAACACCGCAGACCATAAGGAACTCGCTTCCCACTGTATGGAGGACATCGACAAGGATTTCGTTAAGAACGTCAAGCAGGGCGACATTATGGTTGCGAATATGAACTTCGGCTGCGGAAGCTCCCGTGAGCATGCACCTATCGCTATCAAGGCAAGCGGAATTGGCTGCGTTATCGCGTCTACCTTTGCGCGTATCTTCTACCGCAATGCAATCAATATCGGACTGCCCATTCTCGAATGCGACGAAGCCGCAAAGGATATTGACGCGGGTAACGAGGTTGAGATTGATTTCGATACCGGTATCATCACAAATGTTACGAAGGGCAAGACCTACAAAGCACAGCCGTTCCCTGATTTTATCAAGGAAATTATCGACAAGGGCGGACTGCTTAACTCTTTGAAAAAGTGATAAAGAAAGGATATTACAATGGAAAAGAATATTGCAGTAATCAAGGGCGACGGAATAGGCCCCGAGATTGTAACCGAAGCAATGAAGGTTCTCGACAAGGTTGCCGAGAAGTACGGTCACAAATTCAACTACGAGCAGTTACTGATGGGCGGTTGTTCTATCGACGCGAACGGTGTTCCGCTTACAGATGTAACAATAGAACGCTGCAAGGCGTCCGACGCTGTACTTATGGGTTCTATCGGCGGCGATACCACAAAGTCTCCGTGGTATAAGCTCCCCGCAAATCTCCGCCCTGAGGCGGGACTTCTCAAAATTCGCAAGGAGCTGGGCTTGTTTGCAAACCTCCGTCCCTGCGTACTGTTTCCGCAGCTTTCCGAGGCTTGCCCTCTGAAAAAAGAAATCGCTGACAAGGGTTTTGATATGCTTATCATGCGTGAACTTACCGGCGGACTGTACTTCGGAGAAAGAAAGACCGAGGAAGTAAACGGAGTAATGACCGCAATTGACACCCTTGCCTACAACGAGAACGAAATCCGCAGAATTGCGAAAAAGGCATTCGAAGTTGCTATGCAGCGCCGCAAGAAAGTTACAAGCGTTGATAAGGCTAACGTCCTCGACAGCTCCAGACTCTGGAGAAAGGTAGTCGAGGAGGTTGCGAAGGATTACCCCGAAGTAAAGCTCGAGCATATGCTGGTTGACAACTCCGCAATGCAGCTGGTACGCGATCCCGCGCAGTTTGACGTGATGGTTACCGAGAATATGTTCGGCGATATTCTCTCGGACGAGGCTTCAATGATTACAGGCTCTATCGGTATGCTGGCTTCCGCTTCAATGAATGAAACCAGCTTCGGACTGTACGAGCCGAGCGGCGGTTCTGCTCCCGACATTGCAGGTCAGAACAAGGCTAATCCAATTGCCACAATTCTCTCCGCTGCAATGATGCTTCGCTACTCCTTTAAAATGGATAAGGAGGCGGACGCGGTTGAAAAGGCTGTCAACGATGTTCTTGAAGCCGGCTACCGTACCGGCGACATTATGACAGCGGGAATGACCTTGCTTTCCTGCTCCGAAATGGGTTCAAAGATTGCAGATATGATTTGATTACTAAAGCCGTTGGCGAAAGCTTACGGCTTTTCCTTGTTAAAGATAGGGCTTTTTTAAAAAAACGGTTGAAAAAAAACATATAGTGTGTTATAATGTATATGTATTAATGTCGGGAACACGACTATTTATTATTTGTTTCCGAAAGGGAAGGAGTTATTTATGTATAACGATTTGGTGGATACTATCGGTTATTTGGGCGGCTTTGATAAGGAAGTTGCTGACGCAATGGGTCTGGAGCTTGCTCGTCAGAAGCGCAACCTTGAGCTGATTGCGAGCGAGAACATTGTTTCTCCCGCTGTAATGGCAGCTATGGGCAGCGTTCTGACCAACAAGTACGCAGAGGGCTATCCCGGAAAGAGATATTACGGCGGCTGCGAGGATGTCGATATTGTTGAGAATATCGCAATCGAACGTGCAAAGGAACTGTTCGGTGCGAAGTATGCAAACGTTCAGGCTCACTCCGGTGCGCAGGCTAATACTGCCGTATATGTTGCGCTTTTGCAGCCCGGCGATACCGTAATGGGTATGTCGCTCGACGCAGGTGGACACCTCACCCATGGTTCTCCTGTTAATATCTCCGGTAAGTACTTCAACTTTGTACCCTACGGAACAAACGACGAGGGCTTTATCGACTACGAGGCGCTTTACAAGCAGGCTAACAAGTGCAAGCCCAAGCTGATTGTTGCAGGTGCTTCTGCGTACCCCAGAGCAATTGACTTTGTTAAGCTTTCTTCCATTGCAAGAGCTGTCGGCGCATACCTTATGGTTGATATGGCGCATATCGCAGGTCTTGTAGCTTCCGGTCAGCACCAGAGCCCCGTGCCTTATGCAGATATAGTTACAACAACCACTCACAAGACGCTTCGCGGTCCTCGCGGCGGCTTGATTCTCACTAATAACGAATATATTGCTAAGAAGATTAACTCCGCTATTTTCCCCGGAACACAGGGCGGTCCTCTTATGCATGTTATCGCTGCCAAGGCTGTCTGCTTCGGCGAGGCTCTCAAGCCCGAGTTTAAGGCTTACGGCGAGCAGATTGTAAAGAATGCAAAGGTTCTTGCCGATACTCTGCTTGAAAAGGGCTTCAACCTTGTTTCGGGCGGTACAGATAACCACCTTATGCTGGTTGACCTTCGTCCCTTCAATATTACAGGCAAGGAGCTTGAAACAAAGCTCGACCAGGTTTATATTACTGTTAATAAGAACGCAATTCCCAACGACCCGCAGAAGCCTGCTTACACCAGCGGCGTTCGTATCGGTACTCCCGCAGTAACAACTCGCGGCCTCAAGGAAGACGATATGAAGATTATCGGCGAGTGCATCTATCTTACCGCTAAGGACTTTGACGGTAATGCTGAAAAGGTTCGCACAATGGTTACAGACCTTACCAAGAAATATCCTCTGTATGAGTAATTATACAGAATTATTTACAAAAGAAGGAAGGACTTTTTAATGTCAACGACAGTTAAAAACACAGAGGTATTGTATAACGAGTACAAAGAGGTTGCACCCATTGGCATTATCGCAATGAAAGGAACAGAGGAGCTCGCTTCACGTATAAACAGCTATCTTACCCGCTGGGCTGACAGAAATGGCAGACCTGAGCAGGAGTATATGATTGAAGCTGAGTGCCCCAGATTTTCTTCGGGTGACGCTAAGGGACTTATCAAGAATACCGTTCGCGGTAAGGATTTGTTTATCCTTGTAGATGTCGGAAACTACAACTGCACCTATAAGCTTTTCGACAAGGAAAACTATATGTCGCCCGATGACCACTACGCTGATTTAAAGCGTATCATTCAGGCGGCAAGCGGTAAGCCTTACAGAATTAACGTAATTATGCCGCTCCTCTACGGCGGACGTCAGCATCGCCGCTCCTACCGTGAGAGTCTTGACTGTGCATTTATGCTTCAGGAGCTTCAGGCGATGGGCGTAAAGAACCTCGTAACGGTTGACGCGCATGACCCTCGTGTATGCAACGCTATCCCGCTTATGGGTTTTGATAACGTAATGCCGTCCTATCAGGTTCTGAAAGCAATGTTCAAGGCTTTCCCCGACCTTGTTGTAGACAAGGACAACTTTATGGTAATCAGCCCCGATGAAGGTGCGCTTAACAGAAATATGTTCTACGCTTCCGTTCTTGAGGTTGAAATGGGAATGTTCTATAAGCGCCGCGATTACTCCACTATCGTAAACGGCAGAAATCCCATTGTCGCTCACGAGTATCTTGGTACAGACGTTGCGGGCAAGACTGTTTTCGTAGCAGACGACCTCATCTCCAGCGGTGAGAGTATGCTTGATATAGCTATTGAGCTTAAAAAGCGCAATGCGAAGCAGTTCTTTGCTTATGCTACTTATGGTTTGTTTACTAATGGTCTTGAGTCTTTCGATAAGGCTTACGAGCAGGGACTGATTGACGCCGTATTCAGCACAAATCTGACCTACCGCACTCCCGAGTTGATGAAGCGTCCTTGGTACAAGGAAGTCGATGTTTCCAAGTATCTTGCATACTTCATTGCAAGTATCAATCACAACACCTCTATCAGCAATGTTATTGACCCGCACGAGAAGATTAAGACGCTCCTACGCGAACATAAAGGATACTAATAATGCCTCTTGCAGATAAAATTCGTCCCGCCACGCTGTCAGACGTGGTGGGACAACCACATTTGTTGGGTGAAGACAAACCGCTTCGCCGCATAATCGAGTCGGGAAAAATCCCGAATATGATTTTTTACGGTCCGTCGGGAGTAGGAAAGACAACCGTTGCGAGAATTATCGCTGAGTCTGCTAATATGCGGCTTCACAAGCTTAACGGAACCAATGCAAAGACGGAAGATATTAAGAATATCGTAGCCGAGCTTGATACGTTCCTCGGCTGCAACGGAATTCTGCTCTATCTTGACGAAATTCAGTACCTTAATAAGAAGCAGCAGCAAAGCCTGCTCGAATATATCGAGGACGGAAGCATTACTCTGATTGCTTCGACAACCGAAAATCCATACTTTTACGTTTATAATGCAATTCTGTCCAGAAGCACGGTGTTTGAGTTTAAACCTGTTGCTCCCGAGGATATGGCAAAGGCGGTAAGGCGCGGATTTTCCGAGCTATCCAAGGAAACGGGTACGGAATATGATGTTTCCGAGGAGGCAGTGAAGTATATCTGCCAAGGCGTTGGCGGAGATGTACGTAAGTGCCTGAATACCGTAGAACTCTGCTCTTTATCGGCGAAGGAAGGGAAGGTAGACCTCGCGCTTGCAAAGGAGCTTACTCAGCGCAGTAATATGCGTTATGACCGTGACGGCGACCAACACTATGATTTACTTTCCGCGCTTCAGAAATCCATTCGTGGCTCAGACGAGAACG
This sequence comes from Oscillospiraceae bacterium, assembly GCA_051882615.1. Taxonomy (GTDB): domain Bacteria; phylum Bacillota; class Clostridia; order Oscillospirales; family Ruminococcaceae; genus CAG-115. Next base: position 363 of record JBJESC010000399.1, on the reverse strand, counting down.
CCGCGCTGCATTACGCGGCGCGGCTGATAGAGGCGGGGGATATTATCTCGCTTTCGAGACGTTTGCTTGTTATTGCAGCGGAGGATATTGGGCTTGCTTACCCTATGGCTATTCCAATCGTAAAGGCGTGTGTTGACAGTGCAATGCAGCTGGGGCTGCCCGAAGCACGAATTCCGCTCGGAGACGCAGTAGTGCTGTTAGCAACTTCTCCAAAGTCAAACAGCGGATACTGTGCGATTAACGAGGCGCTGGCTGACGTACAGAACGGAGTAACAGGAGATTTCCCGCGGCACTTGCAAAACGTGCATTGCGACGGGGAAGACGCTGAGGTCAAGGGGCAGAACTATCTCTATCCGCATGATT
>JBJESC010000398.1:0-1796 GCA_051882615.1 Oscillospiraceae bacterium | reverse complement strand
AATGTTTGTGGATATTCGCGGCTTCACGCCGTTGTCTGAAAAGCTTGCGCCCGAGGAGGTCGCGCAAATCCTCAACGAGTATCTCTCGGAGGTTACCAAATGCGTATTCCGACACAGCGGAATGCTGGATAAGTTTATCGGCGACGCGGCTATGGCGGTTTTCAACGCTCCTACCGACCTTGAAGATTATTGCTTCAAGGCTGTGTGCGCGGCTGTGGATATTAAAAACAGCGGCGAAGCACTCAGAAACCGTTTGATGGAGCGATATGGGAAAACCGTTAATTTCGGAATAGGTCTGAACTGCGGCGAAGCGGTTGTCGGAAACATCGGCTGCGAAATCCGAATGGACTACACCGCAATCGGCGATACGGTAAACACAGCCGCTCGGCTGGAGTCAAAGGCGGCGGGCGGTGAAATCCTCATAAGCGAGGCTCTTTACGAGCGGCTGAAAGACAGAATTGACGCTCGGTTCAAGGAAGAAATGGCGCTTAAAGGAAAGGCTCTCCCCGTAAAGGTTTACAGCGTTCTGGGCGTTAAAAGCGAAGCTCCCGTCAGTCGGTAAAATCGGGAAATCTCCTAAACAAAATTACCCCCTAGTGAAGGCTCGAACTTATCTTTCGAGCGTCTGCACTAAGGGGTATTTTAATTCCGATTTAATACTATAAACCTCTAACAATACAAGGCACTTGGCGAGTACATGAGGTTTATTCCATCTTTCGGGAGAGATTTCTATTCGGCTGCAGCATTGCTGTTGTATCTGAAGAACATCACCCAGAACAGTATTCCGGCGCCCGCAAGCGCACAGCCCAGACCGGTATAGAATACCGCAATAAACAGCTCCGGTACAAGCCCCGAATAGCGCAGCCAGATACCGCCGCCCATCATAGACACCATTATGCAGTATGCTTTAAGATCAAAGAAGTTCCAGAACGGCCTGGTAGTCTCGGTGTAGCCGCGTATACGGCGGCAGTGCTTTCCGCTCATTTTGTAGAACATCGTTCCGAACGCTGCGAACACCGCCAGCGAGACAAGCGGCTGCCAGAAAGCAAATGCCGTATTTATATACGCAATTATCCCCAGCCGTGCAACGTTAAACCCTGCAATAAGCCAGACGCAGCCCGCTATCGCCAGCAAGGTGCGCTTTTTCACATGGTAAAAAGGTCTGCTCATTCGCCCTCCGTCTTTGCAGCTGATTTAAGCGATACAAGCAGCAGGACAATTCCCGTTCCCGCTATAATATGACCTAATCCGGCAATTCCCGAAATCGCACCGTTTGCGCCCTTGGAAAGCTCTGTACCAAGAACCTCGGTTACTCCGCGTACCGCCATCATCACCGACGTAATGGGAACACCGATATTGTATACGCATAGGAACCCCTTGAACAGCTTTTTCTCGGACAGGCTTTTAAAACGCGAGCAAAACAGCGCCGCAATCAGAAAAACCATCATTCCCAACAGAAACAGGTGGGTATGTACCTTTCCGAGAACAGTTACCCCGTCAAAGCCGTTAAACTTTGTAAACTCGCGGTAGAAAACTCCTCCCGCCATTGCAGCAATAGCATAAACAAGCGAAATATTAAGACACTTTTTCATTTTTCAAATCTCCTCATTCCTTCTAAATTCATCTTCGGATTTATCGTTTTCGTCTCACCCAAAATGAACGCCGTTCATTTTGAGATAATTATAACACATATTACCTTGTATGTCAAGAACCACAGTCGTCCTGTTTTATATGCCCGCATCTTGAAATAAAAAAGCACCCGTTTTCACGAGTGCTTCTATGGTTATTGGGTTTGG
>JBJESC010000397.1:0-1800 GCA_051882615.1 Oscillospiraceae bacterium | reverse complement strand
CGACCTTCGGGTTATGAGCCCGACGAGCTACCGAGCTGCTCCATCCCGCGATATTTGTGTGATATGAATAGTATTTCAATCAACAAAATCTATTATACCACACAAAATCAAATTTGTCAAGTGTTTTTTTCGATTTTTTTGATTTTTATTTTCCGCAGTCGGTAATCTGCTCCTGATAATGGTTTAGCAGCTCGCCGAAATTAGCATTTTAAACCAATGACTCCAAAGCCTTTAGCAGTCAGATTTGTTCGCTCTATTTACGTGTTATCAAATGCGGTGTAAAGAGTTTCAAGTTCGGGGCGACATTGTAGAAAAACTCTGCCCAATGTCGGGTCGAAATGCGTTCCGACAGATTCCTCGATAATTGAAAAAGCCTTGTCAAAAGAGTATGCGTCCTTGTAACAGCGCTTGCTTACCAATGCGTCGAAAACATCTGCAAGTGCCATTATTCTCGCCTCAACAGGAATTGATTCGCCCGAAAGTCCCTCGGGATAGCCCGAACCGTCCCACTTCTCGTGGTGATAGTGGGCGACATTCTCGGCTATGCCTACAAAATGCGCGTCTTCAACTCCGTCAAGAATCTGTTTTACTATCCGAGCACCCTCGGCGGAGTGTTTTTTCATCTCGCTGTATTCCTCGGGAGTGAATTTTCCCTGCTTTCGGAGAACCCTGTCCTCAACCGCAATCTTGCCTAAATCGTGCATAGGCGCCGCACGAATAACGTCTTCAAGCAGATGCTTCGGGAACAACTCTTTCTCGCTGTTAAGCCTTGCCGCAAACACTTCCACCACCATACTTGAACGTTTAATGTGACCACCCGTGGACAAATCGCGGCTTTCCACCATAGTCGCCATTCCCATCACCGTCATTGTCTGTATATATCGAATATGGCGAGTCTGTTCCTCAATCCGTACCGCAAGGCCCTTTCGCAAATCCTCCAATTCAAGAATACGGCAAATCCTTGAAATCATCACATTCACTACAAACGGCTTTGTTATGAAGTCCATCGCGCCTCTTTCAAGGCAAAGGCTCTCTGTATGGGGATCATTATCGGCGGTAAGAAAAACTATCGGAATATCCTTGCGTTCGGGATTATCGTGAATTCTCGCCATTACCTCAAATCCGTCCATTTCAGGCATATTGATGTCCAGCATAATAAGGTCGCAGCTGTTGTTCTGCAAAAATTTCAATGCCTGCGCTCCGGAAGTTACTGCTGTTACTTTATAAAATTCGGAAAGCACATTTTTGGCAGCAGCCAGACTGGTTTTATCGTCATCAACGATTAGTATGTGATACATTAAGTTACCTTACTTCCTGATGAACAGTATTCCAAATGTATTCGGTCCGCAGTTGCTTGAAACAGTAGCGGACGCTTTGGTTACTGTCAAATTATCAAACGAATAAACTTTTGCAACTTCCTTTTTGATGAAATCAAGCATCTTGGTACTGCAACCCGCGTGAGTAATATACGCTGCATTTTTTTCAATGGTGTTCGGGCTGCGCAGAGTCTTCTTTATGTAACGAATACAGGCTTTTTTATAGCTGCCGCGCGTTACCGACTGCAATACCAATGCGCCGTCTTTCATTGCGAGAATGGGGTGAATATCAAACGCGGTGCAAATCTTTTTCACCTTTTCGGAAACCTTTCCGTTTCGGTAGAGATAGTCCACGCTCTCTGCAATAAAACTTGTAGAAACTTTGTTCTTCAGTTCTTCAAGAGCAGCGAGAATTTCGTCCACCGAAGCCCCGCTTTCCGCCATTTCCGCCGCTCTCACCACCAGATGTCCCAGCCCTGACGAA
>JBJESC010000396.1:0-1805 GCA_051882615.1 Oscillospiraceae bacterium | reverse complement strand
GGTCTGCGCATTCGCCCATACCAACAACGCCGTCTTCTTCGCCGCCGATAGAACCAACCTCAGCTTCAAGAGAAAGACCGAGAACGTCGCAAGCGTTTACAAGAGCAGTTGTCTTTGCAATATTTTCTTCGATGGGATAGTGAGAACCGTCGAACATGATAGAGGAGAAGCCTGCGTTGATACAAGCCTTTGCGCCCTCGAAAGAGCCGTGGTCAAGATGAAGAGCAACAGGAACGGTGATGTTCAGTTCTTCCATCATGCCGTTTACCATGCCTACAACGGTCTTATAGCCGCACATATACTTGCCTGCACCCTCGGATACGCCGAGGATAACGGGGGACTTGAGCTCCTGAGCGGTAAGAAGAATAGACTTTGTCCATTCAAGGTTGTTGATGTTGAACTGACCTACTGCATACTTGCCGTCACGAGCCTTGTTAAGCATCTCTTTTGCGGAAACTAACATAATGAAATCTCCTTTTATTCAACATTATTGTGATAAAAAACCACTGTTAATATTATAACATACTTTTTCTGAAAAAGCAATATCTTTTGAAAATTTTTCCCAATAGCAAAATGCAAATTCCATAGAGCAGCTATGCTCAGGTATTGTGGTCGCTGACGTGGAACTGCTTGAGGTTTCCGATTTTTTTGGAACGCTCACGCATAATCTCGTCTACCTTCTCCACGGAAAGTCCGCGCTCAACCATCAGCACTGCCATGTGGTAAAGAACGTCGTTTATTTCCTCCGCGAGTTCGTCATTATCCTTGTTCTTGGCAGCAATAGCCATCTCCATGGTTTCCTCGCCGCACTTTTTGAGGATTTTGTCTATTCCCTTCTCAAAAAGATAGCAAGTGTAGCTTCCCTCCTGGGGATTATCTCGACGGTTTACGATTACGTCGTACATTTCCTTAAAAGCGTCTGTCATTGTTTTTCTCCTTTACTTGATTTGATTGAAAAAGCAAGTTCTGTTTCCGGTGTGGCAAGCCGCTCCTGTCTGAATTACCTTGACAAGAAGCGTATCATCATCGCAGTCGCCGTAAATTTCGACAACCTTTTGCAGATGTCCCGAAGTTGCGCCCTTATTCCAGAGCTCCTTACGCGAACGGCTCCAGAACCAGGTGTAGCCGGTTTCAAGGGTCTTTCCGAGGCTTTCCTCGTTCATATATGCGAGCATCAGAACCTCACCGTTTTCTGCGTCCTGTACTATTGCGGGAATAAGCTCCGATTTCTTGAAGAATTTCTTCAAATCAAGCTGTGTAATATCGCTCATAGTCTTACCTCACCGAAATATTATGCTGTCTGAGATGGTCTTTAACCTCGCCGACAGTCAGTTCTTTGAAATGAAACAGCGAAGCCGCCAAAGCCGCTGAGGAATTGGTCTTCTCAAACACCTCGGAGAAATGCTCAATCTTACCGCAGCCGCCGCTTGCAATCACGGGGATTTTCACGCGTTCGCACACGAAGTTAAGCATATCAATATCAAATCCACCGCGAACACCGTCTGTGTCAATTGAGTTCAGGCAAATCTCACCCGCTCCACGCTCGGAAATTTCCTTTACCCAATCACCCAAATCGAGATTCATATCCACTCTGCCGCCGTTGATAAATACGGAATAGCCACCCTTATCGTTACGCTTAGCGTCAATTCCGACAACTACGCACTGACTTCCGAAAATCTCCGCAGCGTCGCTGATAAGTTTCGGGTTTTTAACCGCCTGTGAGTTTACGGAAACCTTATCCGCACCCGCTCTGAGCGTATCGCGGAAATCCTCAACCGAGGAAATACCGCCTCCAACGCAAAGCG
>JBJESC010000395.1:0-6896 GCA_051882615.1 Oscillospiraceae bacterium | reverse complement strand
AAATGCTCGCAGAGCTCTCCGCAAACCTCGGCGAAGCAATGGTCGGCATTAACGAACAGGAAATTGCTCTGCTTATGGCTGAAAGAGGCAAGTAATGGTCGGAATTCTTGCGGTACAGGGCGCGTTTATCGAACACGCCCACATACTTGAAAAGCTGGACGCGGAGTACAAATTCCTCCGCAACCGCGCCGACATAACCCCCGATATAGACAGACTGATACTCGTAGGCGGCGAGAGCACCACACAGCGCAAGCTGCTCCACGAGCTGGGAATGTTCGCACAGCTGAAAGCGATGATTGACGGAGGAATGCCCGTCCTCGGCACCTGCGCGGGACTTATCCTGCTTGCGCGGGAGATTTCCAACGGTGACGAGCCGGTATTCGGCACTCTGCCCGTCCGCGTATGCAGAAACGCCTACGGACGTCAGCTCGGCAGCTTCTCCGCAGACGGCGACATCGGCGAGGTTAAGGGCTATCCCATGCGGTTTATCCGCGCTCCGTATATTGAGAAAACGCTCTCGGACGAGGTTGAAATCCTCAACGTTACGGACGGAAGAATAACCGCCGTTCGATACAAGAAGCAGCTTGGGTTGGCATTCCACCCCGAGCTTACCGAGGATACCAGACTGCACAAGCTGTTTTTGGAGATGTAACAGTAATGCCCCGATTTCATCGGGGCATTGAGCTTGTCGAAAAAGTCATAAAACAAGCTGGCGAGAAAGGTACAGATGCTAGGAAGCGGCACCACGGCTAGGCTTTGTTTTGGTTGCCCTCTGTTGGGCGGCGTCCGTGCCGCCCTTTGGGGGCAACCTGCAAACATTGTATTTGCACTGCCGACCGTACCGTTGACGAAGTAGATGTGCCTTTATCGACAGCCTGAAGCGCCTCGTGTAACGAGGCGCTTTTTTAGTTCAAAATATACCCGGCAGCCACTGCGCTATCAGAATACCGCCAACAAACGAAGCAGCGTTAGCCACCAATGCGTAAATTACGGCAAGCCACTTGGGGTTTGACTTAACGCTAACCTTGTTGAGCAGTATATAGTAAACAACCGCTTCACAGACAAGCACTATCAGCTCGAACAAAACATAGAATACCACAAACGCCAGCTGACCGGAATTGTAGTTGATAACGTTCAGCAGGACATTCAGAATAATCTGCGTTGCACTGTTTACTCCCACAAGAAGCAAAAGCTGATTTTTCTCCCTGTAACCGAAAAGCAGAGCTATCGCCATTTCAATCAGAATAGTGATTACAATTCGCACCACCAGTGACGTGATTTCTACGCGGTAATTGTAGGACTTGTAGGCTTCCAGTCGCTCATTGGTACTAAGCCGCTCGTTATAGTCAACAGACAAGTCTACGCCCTGCATATTAACCGTAAAGTAGGTGTCAAATGCGTATCTCTTGTATATGCCGCTTGACGCAAAGGTTTTCGTTTCGGGGAAATACAGCAGAATTTTAAACTCGTTCGGCGGATAGTATGTCCATGCAAGCTTTTGGGTTTCGTTAATCTGCCACGCCTCCTGCAAGAAATAAAATCCGTCCGAGTCCTCGTATTCCACAAAGGCTTTCCATACGTCATAGCCGTAGGGTACGTAGGAGTAATATTCGTTTCCGTTGTGTCTGGCGTCCGATTCGCTTCCGTTCCATGCAGAATATGGACCTGTGTTCTTCGCGCGTGAAAGCAGGGTGGCATAACACAGCTCGTCACCGAGATTTTCAAAATCCACGTTGACGGAGGGCTTGGGACCCATGTCCGCGCTTGCGGTAACCGACAGCAAAACCGTCGTTATAAGGCACATCAGCACGGCGAAAATCCTTGCAAATCGTCTGTTCTTCATCACAGCACCTCCGTTATACTAATATCAGGTTGAACTCGTCAAACTCAATGTCGAGGTATCCGGTCATTGTTTGCTCCAGAGAGTCAAGCAGCAATTCGCGGTCTGTCGTATCATAGTAGTTCTCAATTTTTTGGGAAATTGTGAGGTTGAAAACGAAGTAATCGCCGATTTCGTGCGTGACAACGCCCACACCGTTTATCTCGGATTCGGTTGTTACGCCGTTGTCTTCAATAAAACACTTCACGAATTCCACTTCGTCGCCGATACCGTTCATCTCCCGCCAAGCCTTAAATATTCCCTCGGGTTCTAAATCCAAATACCGAGTTGTGGTACCGAGTTTATCGCCGTCAACATAGTAAACAAGCACTTCGCCGGAACCAATTCCAACGTCAAGCATATCCGTGGTTTCGGGTGCTGCACTGCTCGCCCCACGAAATGCGATAAGTGCAAACGGCAGAGTTAAAACCAACGCCATACAAGCCACAAGAGAGCCGACTGTTATCCACAGCTTTTTGTCGGAAGTTTTCTTCGCCTTTGCCCTTATCACAAGCCAATCATCTACATTGCCGATTGCGTCCAGAATATCGCTTGAATTCATTGTAATCCCTCCTTAATCAATCTTGCGCGGAGCTTTTCCCGCGTTCTGTAAAGCATGGACTTCACCTTGCTTTGGGAGAAGCCGAACTCCTTTGCTATTGACTCAACCGAGTCCATATACCAATATCGGCACAGAAACACACCTCGTTCGGTATCGGGCAGGGATTTCACAAATGAATTGACAACATCGGAAAGCAGCTTTGCTTCTACCGCTTGTTCCACGCTTTTTCCACCCGAAATACATTCTTCCAATTCGTCAAGAGCAAGGGCGATTTGTCCGCCGCCGCGCTTTTGTGCGCTCCGTTTTCTCCATCGGTCAATAGAAACGCGCCTTGTAATCTTTCCGAGAAATGTTGACAGAACAGACGGACGGTGCGGGGGGATACTGTTCCACGCATTGAGATATGTATCGTTTACGCTTTCCTCGGCGTCCTCGTTATTGCCAAGAATGTTATAGGCGATAGAATGGCAGAATTTTCCGTATCTGGCAGCGGTTTCACCGATAGCGGCTTCATTCCGCTGCCAGTATAACTCTACAATCTCTTTGTCGTCCACCTGCTGCACCCCCTTGTTATTATAGAGCTCTATATCTATCTACTCGCAGTTTTACAGATTTGGTTGCACAAAAACGAAAAATCTTCCTGAATCTATCATATCACAGAAAAGAATAATTTTCAATACAGAAACAGCAAATGTCCCGACTGTTGTCGGGACATCAGGCTGTCGATAAAGTCCTTTTTCTGCGAGTCGCGCCCCCACCCCCTGCCCCCTCCCCCGAAGGGGGAGGGGGAGAAATGCGGGGCTGCCGCCCCGCTAGCCCTACTTGGGGGCTTCGCCCCCAAACCCCCATTATATGCCTCGGTGCCAGCCTAAATAGGTTTTTCGACAAGCTGATGTCCCGATTGTTGTCGGGACATTCAGATTGTAAATAACGCGCAAAGCGCCCCGACGATTGCCGAGGCGCTTCCTTTTTTCTTTCTTTGTTCTACACAAGAGTTTATTTTGGAAACTCCGTCCTCTGCAAGAGAGGGAGAGGAAACCCGCCTTTCCTCAGCGGCAAAGAACCCGACAATGCCGCCTCGGTTGGGTGAATTTCAATGCAGAGGAGCAGAGAATACCGACTTATTCGTTGTCCTGCAAAGCGTCGTAGCCGCTCTCGCCTGTTCTTACCTTTACAGCGTCAAGGACATCGTATACGAAAATCTTGCCGTCGCCTATTCTGCCTGTGTAAAGAACGCTCTTTGCGGTTTCAACAACCGTTTCAACAGGAACCTTGCATACCACGATTTCCATTTTGATTTTAGGAAGAAGCTGTGCTTCTACGGGAACGCCACGGTAGTACTCTGTTGCGCCCTTCTGCATTCCGCAGCCCATTACATTGGTTACCGTCATACCTGTGATGCCGATATTCGCCATTGCATTTTTGAGCGACTGAATATGCTCGGGCTTTGTGAGAATAACCACCTTGTGCATAGGAGTTCCGTCCTCGGAAACCTCCTTCTTTGCGGGAGCCTTGCTCTCGTACTTTGCGGGAGCTGTCTTTGCAGCGGCTTCGAGAGTATCGACTTCCTTCTCGCGTCCCGAGGAGGTTGTCATAACCTGCATAGAGGGAACGAAGTCCGCATAAGAGGTAGGCAGACCGTGCTCGGTGGAGTCCAGACCAACGATTTCCTCGTGAGCCGATACACGCAAGCCGATAGTCTTCTTGATGATTACAAATGTAAGAGTGATAAGCGCCGCAGTCCAAGCGAGAACCGCAACAATACCAAGCGCCTGAACGCCCAGCTGACGGAAGCCGCCGCCGTAGAACAGACCTGTGATTTCGTTCTGACCTCTGCCGTTAGCGAAGAGACCTACCGCGAGAGTACCCCAGATACCGTTGCAGAAGTGAACCGCAACCGCGCCGACAGGGTCGTCAATCTTGAGCTTGTAGTCGAGAAGCCAAACACCGAAGCAAACGAGGAAGCCCGAAACCAGACCGATAATTGCTGCGGAAAGAGCGTCGACGTCAGCACAGGGAGCGGTGATTGCTACCAGACCTGCCAGCGACGCGTTAAGGCACATGGAGACATCGGGCTTGCCGTGTCTTATCCAAGTGTAAATCATTGTTGCAACAGTCGCAACAGCGGGAGCGATTGTAGTGGTGAGGAAGATGTCTGCGAGGTAATCAACGTTTGTCGCAGCCGCGCCGTTAAATCCATACCAGCCGAACCACAGAATGAAGCAGCCGAGAGCACCGAGCGTCATTGAGTGACCGAGGATAGCCTTGGGCTTGCCGTCCTTGTCGAACTTTCCGATACGAGGACCAACCATCTTCGCACCGATAAGAGCGCACATACCGCCGACCATGTGAATAGCCGCGGAACCTGCAAAGTCGATGAAGCCCATCTGAGCAAGCCAGCCGCCGCCCCAGATCCAGTGTGCCTCAATCGGGTAGATGATACCGCTGATTACGCCCGAGTAGATGCAGTAGCTTAAGAACTTTGTACGCTCTGCCATAGCGCCCGATACGATTGTCGCGGCGGTAGCGCAGAACACAAGGTTGAACACGAACTCCGCGCCCCTGTCGAAGTCCTTGAAGTTCGTGAGAATATCAAGAGTGGGAACGCCCACAAGTCCGAACAATGCGTCCTCGCCGAGCATCAGTCCGAAGCCTATAAGTACGAACATTACGGTTCCTATGCAGAAGTCCATAAGGTTCTTCATAATTATGTTTCCGGCGTTCTTGGCACGAGTCATACCCGTTTCTACCATTGCGAAGCCTGCCTGCATAAAGAATACCAGAGCAGCTCCGATCAGGTACCATATTCCGTTTCCGTCGCCGACATTAAACATTACGGCGTTGACAACCTCTTCGGTTGTCGGTGCAGCTTCAGCCGCTGCCGTCGTTACAGCAGCTTCTGCAAGCGTTGTGAAGATTGCGTTCATTTTCTGATACGCCCCTTTCAATTATTTCTTTCTCGATTTCTGAGAACAAAAAAGGCTATTAAACGAGACACGCCGTTGTGTTCTCGTATAATAGCCTCTTTGCTATGTCTCTATTATACTCCAATCAAGTGATGTTGTCAATAGATTTTTGCAAGTTTTTTCTCGCAAACTTGCATTTTGTTGGAAATTACTCTTTAACGCTATAACTTTTTAACAGTAATATGCAAGTTGCACAAAATACGGGCGGTTTTATTTTCCAAGCATAACCCGAGCCTTAATAACAGAGAATATTTTCGGAAAATGTCGGGAAGCTCCGACATAGTATGAAAGGAGAAAACTATGACCAGAAGAACCGAAAACTATATTAAATCCGCCGCAATCGGCGCGGCAGCGGGCAGCCTTACCTATATCGTAATGCGTTCGCTTACGGGCAGAAAACGTATGCGCCGCAAGGCTGCGGCAAAGGCAGTCAAGATGGTGGGCAGCCTTATGGATTCGCTATGAGCGGTACGCATAATCCCGAAAGCGTCTGGGGAAGTGAAGCACTCCCCCGCTTCCCCGCTCTCAAGGGCGACCTGCGCACCGATGTGCTGGTAGTCGGAGGGGGAATTGCGGGACTACTTGCGGCATACGAGCTTCGCACTCACGGAGTGGACTGCGTTCTCGTTGAGCGAAATCGGATTTGCAGCGGCGTTACCTCCAAAACGACCGCCAAAATTACTGCCCAGCACCGCCTTATCTACTCCAAAATCGCCAACCGCTACGGCTTGGAGCGAGCGGAAATGTATCTCTCGGCTAACCTTCGCGCCGTGGAGAAATACGCCGCGCTCTCCCGTAAGCTCGGCTGCGATTTCCGCACCGTGGACAGCTATGTATACTCCCGCGACAATCGCTATGCTCTGGAGCACGAAGCGAGAGTTCTGAAGCGGCTGGGCGTTGCCGCGGAAATCCTCGACAGCACCGAGCTTCCGCTTCGAGTGTCGGGAGCGCTGAAATTCCCCGCTCAGGGCGAATTCCACCCGCTGAAATTCCTCGGAGAAATCGCAAAGTCGCTCACCATATATGAGAACACGCACGTCACCGACATTCGCGGAAACACCGCCTTTACCGAGAACGGCGAAATCTGCGCACAGAAATTCATAATTGCGACGCACTTCCCTTTTATCGACCGATTTGGGTGTTATTATCTGAAGATGTATCAGAGCCGCTCAAGCGTGCTGGCTCTCCGTAACGCACAGAAGTTAAACGGTTACTACGTTGACGCGGACAGCAACGGCTTGTCCTTTCGTCAATACGGCGACTTGCTTCTTCTGGGCGGAGGAGCGCACCGCACAGGCAAGCCGTGCAGAACGGACAGCCTCGTCCGCTTCGCGCAGCTGGCATATCCGCAGTCCGAAATTGCGCTATCGTGGAGCACGCAGGACTGTATCACACTTGACGAAATCCCGTATATCGGGTATTACGGGCTGATTAAATCGAATTTGCTGGTTGCAACAGGCTTCAACAAGTGGGGTATGACCTCGGCTAT
>JBJESC010000394.1:1180-6935 GCA_051882615.1 Oscillospiraceae bacterium | reverse complement strand
ATATCGACTACATACCTGTCGGGCATTACAAAATGGGCGTTGACACCCAAAACGGTATTGCACAGGCACTCAAAGAAATGGGTTACGGCAGTGGCAAGGACACTATCAGCCGTTGGCGAGAAGCTGAATGCAAGGTGCTGACCGAGATTTGCAATCGGCACGGCATACAAATCGCCGCTCCCGAAAAGTCTCGTGGTAGTCTAACGGTTGAGCAGTACAAGGAGTATGCCAAGATAACGGAGCAGGTCGAGGAGAAGAAAGAGGAAGTCGCTCGGCTCGATGAACAATCCGAGAGCGCAAACAGGCTCCTGAAGCACAGAGCGGAGCTGCGTTCGCAGGTTGAAGCTGTTATTGATGAGTTGGACGAGCAGTATCAAGAGAAGAACGCTGCCGTTGCTCATCTGGACGAGGAGATAGCAGAGAAATCCTCGGCTCTCACGACGACCGCCGCCGAGCTTGCCGATAATCAGACCTTACTTGAAACAAGCGCCCGAAAGGCAGCAAAGCTCAAATCCATAGACGAGATTGAAACCGGCAAGACGATGTTCGGCGGCAAGGTTACGCTCTCCAAAGATGACTACGGCGCTCTGACCAACCTTGCAAAGAAGCAGATTGCCGCCGAGAACAGGGAGAGCGAGCTGACCTCCGAGATTGCAAGACTGAAAAAAGAAAACGAGGAAGCCGCCAAGAAGAACGCTACTCTTGAACAGAAGGTACAGGAGATTTACCCGCTCCGAGAGGAACTCCGTAAAACCAAAAACGAGCTTGGAAGCCTAAAGGCAATGTATCAAAAGGTGCTGGACTTTATTGAGAGCCTGAAGCTCACGCAGAAACTGCAGGAATTTATGAAGCAGAGGGAGAGAGGGGTGAAGCGGTGATAAAGTGGTAGGCTGTAATAAATACCCCCGAAAACCTGTCTGCACAGATTTTCGGGGGTAAATTATCTGTTGGCTATAAATTGGATACAACCTATAAGCCGCTTGCAACTACTTCATATTTTCGAATTTCGGTATCAAAACGGTATCAGAGAGCCGTTTGAAGCCAGTTGAACCGCATAGTTATGCGGAATTTTCGATAGTGGCGATTATTCCCACTCGTCTTTCTGAAGGTTTCTCCACAGTTTTTGAGTTTACCAACCCGCATTGTAAAGCCATTCGTTTATTTCAATTATACGCAATATATTTGCTGAAAGAAAAAGTGTTGACAAAATGTTGCCACGGTTTTTGATTGCTCACAGCGGGTACTTCAAAGCGCGACGATAGCGACTGTTGCGACGATTTATCAGAGAGCGGAGCGTACTCGTCATGCTATTTATAAATAGTTGTACTATTCAGCGTGACAACCAAATGTAGATTTATATCCTTTGTCAAGCTGCTCTTTCTAAGACTAAGCATCTTGTGATAATGAACCCTCTGTGCACAGCTAAAGCACTCATAATTTTTATATTCAGCAAAAGCCTATTGATGAATTATTCACCCGATCTTTATCCATATTGCGGGAAACACTAGATTTGGTTCTGTCGGTGAGACGGTCAAACGCTCATACCCCGTTTCGGTCGGCTTTTTGGATAGAATTCCATCACGCCCCCAGCAATGTACCTCGCTGTTTTCAGGCATCTTTTCTTGGGTGTAATAGGTTGCAATATATTTGTTTGGGGAAACAAGCCGTGAATATTTTGTTGCCGCCTCATCATAGCTTAATAGAAAAACCTTGTCTGTTACACCATCGTTATATGTATCAACAATTAGGGCCTTTTCCTCGACGCTGAACACGCTGTCGTAGAATTCACCATTGAGCCATGAACGAAGTGAGCTTCCCGCCCAAGAGGAGCTTCCGCCTGTGTCAAACGGAAGATAATCCAGGGCATTCTCTGAAACAACAAGCGCCTTGTTTCCCTCAACGCTCACAACACACCACATCACATCGTTGGGATTGCCGGTGTAGTTGCCGTAATACTTTCCAAAATAAATATCATGACTCCAGCCTGCGCCTTCTAGCACCTCGTTTCGCAGAGCGGAGATATAAGGCAGGGCAGGGGAGTAGTCATCGTCTATTTTGAATGTGAGAATGTCGTATGCGTCACGCTTGTATCCATTATCTATTTTGTCAATCGCCGTTTCAAGCCAGGAAGCGTTGAGCATATCATGGCTGTCGAGATAATTGCCGAGCTTTGTCAGTGGACTGATCGCGTCAAAGTATTGTTTATCTTCAAACATTTCTTTGGCTTGGTGATACAATGCGTCTGTCGCCCTTTCAGCGCTGTCCTCCCAGCCGTCAAGTTCGCTGAATATCTCATAGGCTTCAGAGAAACTGCTTACCTCATAGTATTTTTCTGCGCGTTCGTATTTTATCCTTTTAAGTTGTTTGTCGCTGTCAGAAAAACCTCCAAGCTTTTCAAAAATCTGCTCTGCTGAGTTGATATCTCCGTTTTCGTATAGTTCAAGTGCAAGCTGATAAAGACAGCCGTTCTTCCTTGATTTTGAGTCTGCGAATGAGCCAAGAGCTTCAAAGGCTTCTGCGGCTGTCTGGTATTCGCCGCGTTCTTCTGACAGTTCCGCTGATTTGTAATCGCACTCCAGCATTCTTTCAGAGGAATCATCGTAACTGCCAAGACGCTGAAAAATACTGCGTGCGTTCTCGGTATCTCCCTGTGCCAAAAGCTGTTCTGCCTGCTTGTAGCGGCATTTGTTCGCCCAGCTTTTGCTTGTGTTATAATCGCCGAGCGATACAAATACTGCCTCCGCCTCGGAATATTTTTCTTCGTCGAAAAGCGCCTTTGCGTGCTCAAAGCTACTTTTCTCCTGCGATACTTCGTTCTCTGACACAACTGAGTCCGTTTCGGTTTTTCCAGCGTTATTCAGAACAACTCCGAATACAGCGGCGCCTATAATTACTACGGAAATCACACCGATTGCCAACGGCAGAAAGCGAGAACGCTTTTTCACAGGCTTAACGTTCGCTGAATAAACATCGTCCGTGCCGTCGAATTCCGAAAACAAGGAATTGCTTTGGTTTTTAGCATTTTTTCCCGTTTGCAAATTTTCCAGCGCAGAGAGCGCATATTTTTTCAGCCTTGACCGCATTGCTTCGGTGCCATACTGCATAGCTCTGCGGTAATTTTCGGACTGCATAATATCCGCCGACAGCTTGCCGAGGGCTTCTTCGCTGCTAAGGCTGTATTCGCACAAAAGTCGGATAAGCGCCGCTTCTGCAGGGTCCTGCGGCTCAATCCTTTCGCATAATGCCGCAGCAGCGTCAAACTCACCGTCTGAAAGCATGATATATGCTCTGCGTACAAGAGGGCTTTTTTCCCGCAAAGGTTCATCAAAGCTCTGCCCCGAAAGCAGAGCTTTGACGCTTGCGATAAGATCCTGCTCAAAGCCGAGATTATTCGCATTCAGCGCCTGAAAACGTGACAGCTCAGGCGTAAGAACGCTCGGTGAAACTCCGTACAGAATCGGTATGACGGCTCTGCCGGTCATATCTCCGGAAAGGAAACGCCCGCAGATGTTTTCTGTCGCAATATCTTCAAAGGTGTCCGTACCGGTCACTATCACTAGCAGCGTCTTTGCTGAATTCACAGCGCCGAATATGTATGGCTCCCATTCGCTTTTTGCCTTATCCTTCAGAGTGATTTCCGGAAAGAAAACGCTGTTCTTCTCGAAACTGAGCTTTCTGTAAAGCTCGGCGGCGCGGCTGATATCCTCGGGAGCATTGCGGCAGCAGAGCAGCACATCATAATTTGCTGTGGCAGACAACTCGGCTATCTCACGGCGCTTTTCATCAATAAGTCTGGCGGTCTGCTCCATGAATTCCCGCTGTTTTTCGTTTGCAAAGCCAAGCGCCTGATGATAGTCGCTGTCGGAGAGAAATGAGTGCGCCTGCGTTCTGTTGAGGGTCACTCCGCCGTCCATGAAAAAGAGGACGCCGTATTTGCACAGCGCCAAAGCCCAGTAAAGGTCGGCGTCTTTTGGCGACAGGCTTAACATCTTCTCATAAAGCTGTATCGCTTTGTCGTATCTTTGTTCACCTCGGAGTTGCTCGGCTCTCAGTAACAGCTCGTTTTTTTCTGTGCTGTCGATAAGCGGAACGCTTTGAATCCTGCCGCAGCTTTTGCATTCGCAGACAGTGCTGTTTGAAAGTTCCAGAGCCGCTCCGCAGAATCTACATACAAATGCAGCCATTATAAATCACCCAATTCTATCCACATCGCAGGGCGGACGCCTATCCGCTCCTCATTATAAAGCGTATCCTTCGATAAATGCCCCATGCTGTCAAGGCTGCACACGCGCATTTCATTTCCGATATCTCTGAGCCAGTACGGGTCGCCATACCAGCTTGCATAGCTTGATCCTGCTGGAAGCGTTGGCTGTACGGCTTCCTTTAATTTTTTCTCTCCCCACTCCGAATAATCCGTGCGGAGAGTGTCTTTTGTAAGATAGCTGTATACTTCGTCCCAACTGGGAATAAACACCTTATCCGAGGTTTCATTGCCAAGCGAGTCTGTAAGCGTTGTGTCACAGATAGCCTGTTGTTCGCTTTCGGTAAAAGCATTATTGCAGAAGGCGCCGTTAAGCCAAGTCCTTACAGAGCTGTCTTTCCAGTAAAGCGCGCCGTAAGGCATAAAGTCCATAAGATATTTTGTAGTCACAAGCGCTTTGCCGCCCTCGCGTTTCAGAACTATCCATTCGAGCGGCTGATATTCGCCGTCCTTGCCCTGCGTCCAGCCACCAAGCGTGATAATGTCGCCCTGCTTCACATCGTGCCGTTTCATGTTTGCTGTTTCAGTAAGCTGCGCTGCGGAGTCCGAGTAGTCGCCAAGCTCGCTGAATGCTGTTATGGCGTCGTCATAATAGCCGACTTCCCGCAGTTTCATCGCATAGCCATACTTTGCCTGCTGATACAGGGCTGCTGAATCTTTATAGCTGCCCAGCTTTTCAAAAGCCAGCATTGCTTCCGAATACTTTTCAGCAGAAATAAGCTCCGCTGCACAGCCATATTGCGCTTCAATGATAAGCTCGGCGGTATCCTCATAATCGCCGGCGCTGTTTAACGCATTCAGAGCGCTTTCGTATTTCTGTTCGCCAAGCAGTTTTCTGCCGTTTTCGTAATATGCTTGAATTATTTTTTCCTCGCTGTCCTTATATCCGTCAAGCGATTCAAGTATCTTCAAAGCAGCATTGTAGTCTTCTTCATTGAAGAGCCGCTCCGCTTCAAGATAAAGGCATCTGCGGGCGCTTTCGGGGCTGTCGGAGAATTCGCCAAGAGCGGCGTATTTTTCTGCGGCTTCGGCATATCTCCCGCTGTTCTCTGAATACTGGGCAGAATTATACCTTGAAAGAAGCGCATATTCGCTGCTGTCATTGTAACCGTTAAGCGATTCGAACAGCTCTGCCGCGTCATTGAATTTGCCGCTTTCATACAGTTGTATTGCTGTTTCGTAGTATGTTTTCAGCAGAGTATCTCCGGAATATATCGGATGATCAATATCGGAAGCTGGCTCTTGAAAAATCTGACTGATCGAAATGCTGTTTGCGTTTTCGAATCGTTCTATTCTGGCAGCATTCTGCACGAGCTTAACAGTTACTCCAGCCACTACAAGCAGGCAAGCCGCTACGCCTGATATTCCCGCAATCTTGCGATGTTTTTTTCTGCGTAGGCTTTGTGCCTGTTCTTCAGCCTGTTTCAGCGTTCGTTCGCGGGCATTTTCTTCCTCCAGCTCTTCTATCATCGCTTTACAGCGCAGGTAAAGCTC
>JBJESC010000394.1:0-1080 GCA_051882615.1 Oscillospiraceae bacterium | reverse complement strand
GGGCATTTTCTTCCTCCAGCTCTTCTATCATCGCTTTACAGCGCAGGTAAAGCTCGGCGCTGTCCTTGTATTCTTTGTGTTCCCTTAAGAGTGCTGCTGCTTCAAGCAGGTCTGCCTTGTTTTGCGACGATCCTATAAGCTGTTTAGCCCTCAGATATGCCTGTTCTGTTTCTGCCGCTGTTCTCTCTGCTATAACTCTTGCCGACGCCTCTTTAGCAAGAGTTGCCTCGTTTTCCAGCCATATCTTCAGGTTGTCGTCGCCAAACCGCATTGCTTTTGTGTAGTTTCCTGACATCGTAAAGTCTGCAGTACATTCGTGGAGTTTGTCTGCGGCAGTTATACGGTATTCCACAAGCAGCTTAATGAGATATGCCTGCGCATTTTCGGGTTCGCAGTCGAGAACCCTTTCGCACTGTTCATCGGCTCTTGAAAAATCTCTGTCTTCAAGAAAAAGCTCGGCTCTGCGCAACATTCCTACGGTGTCCGAGGGAACATCCTGCTTCTGCTCCGGCTTTGGTTCGTGCGTCCTTACAAGTATTTTCCGTATGCCGCGAATCAGTTCCTCCTCAAAACCATGCTCGGACATATCCATTGCATGAAGGTGGCTGAATTCCGTGGGGAGATGCTCTTTCAGCATACCCTTATACAGGGCAACAAGCGTTCCTTCGCCATTTTCGGTCATACGCGCAAGGTATCTGCTCCATTCATTTTTCACCCATACTGCGTTCATGTTGTCGGGAGTCGTGCCGACAACCAGCATGAGCTTTGCCGAGTTCAGCGCAGCAAAAATATAAGGCTCGAATTCTGTACCCGCTTTGTTTTCAAGCGTTATGCGAGAAAAGAACACTCTCCACCCCTCAGCGGAAAGCGTTCTGTAAAGTCCTGTTGCAAGAACAGAATCTTCGGTTCGTCTGCCGTTTTTGTCGCTTTCCTTATAGCAGATGAAAATGTCGTAGGGCTGTTCGTTCAGTGAAACAGACAGTATCTTTCCGCGAAGGCCGTCAAGCGACTGTGCTTCTAATATGTAAATCCTCCGCTGGTCGCCGTTTGCCGCAAGACGGACTGCTTTTCGGTAGTCGG
>JBJESC010000393.1:0-6954 GCA_051882615.1 Oscillospiraceae bacterium | reverse complement strand
TAATGGTCTGCGACCGCGAGGACAGTCGGTATCCGCGCTGGAGAGAATACAGCTATATCGAGTCTATGGAGCTTGCAGGGCCTTACGACCGCTGCTTCACCTATGACAGGGAGCGGCGTAGGCTGATTTTCGGAGATAACGAGAACGCCGAGGCTCCTCCCCGCGGAAACGAAAACATCATGATAATATCCTGTTCTGCCACAAAGGGAGCGCAGGGAAATATGCCTCCGAAGAGCTTGACCACAATAGAAGCTCTCGGCAGCAGCTATACAATAGTGCAGTATGATTCCTGCCACGGCGGCAGGGACAGGGAGAGCTTCAGACACGCGATGGACAGAATGAAGCTCTCGCTCGGCGAATGCACACGGGCGGTCACTGCGGAGGACTACCGTATGCTCGCGCTGAAAACTCCCGGTTTGAGGGTAGCGGACGCAAAGGCGGTGTCCGGCAATGCAGCGGACTATTTCGGGGAGCTCGGCAGCGGCGGCAGCACAGTCAACTCGGTATCGCTGGTGGTGCTTCCGTACAGCAGCAGCACCTTACCCATGCCGGACAGCCGGTTTTTGGCGGCGGTGCAGGAGCATATAGAGAACTATCGGCTTATCACAACAAAGGTCGATGTGGTAGCGCCGATATATATCAAGATAGACATTTCGGCGGATATAATCTGCGGCACCCGCGAGGTGCAGCAGGCGAAGCGCCATTCCGAGGCGGCAATACGCAGTTTGCTATCGGTTTATGGCAAGGACGGCAGAACGCGCTTCGGAGAACCGGTAGGGGAGTCGGACATCATCACGGCTATCTGCTCGGTGGACGGAATACTGTCCGTAAAGCGGCTGAACATCAGCACCGAGATGCACGGGTGCAGCCGCGACAGATACGGCAGGTTGGTTATCCCCTACAACGCCATTGCATACTGCGGCGAGGTAAGCCTTAACGTTACAGAGCCATAAAGCGTTTGATAATTTAGACCGAAAGGTATGAGATAATGAACAGCTCACGAGTATATATAACTCTGAACCGAGCGTCGGAGTGGCAGAGATGCCTGCTTCACGGATTGGAGATAAGCGAAAACCGCATAGTTCCTGCCGCGGAGGGCAGCGTCTGCACGATGATAACAGGTTCTATTGATTCTGCAGAGCACAACTTTCGCTGGCGAAGCCTGTTGATTGACGCTACGCTCGGCGAGAACATAGTGATGCAGGTGAGTGCCTTTGCTTCTGACACCACCACGGTGCAGCTTGATGACCGTGCGGTGGAGCTTGACAGCTATCTTACGGACAGCTCGGTAGATGTGCAGGAGCGGATGGACACAGTGGAAAAGCTGTTTGTTCCGCTGTTCAACAACTGTTTCGATGGACCGATAAGTCTTAAAGGACGGTATATCTGGCTGAGGCTCAGGTTCGTCATACTCCAGCGCAGGGAGCTGTGCGTGGAGAAGATAAAGCTGCTGCTGAAGGGCGAGCAGATGCTGGATTATCTCCCATCGACATACCGCGAGGAGGACGGTGAGAACGGTTTTCTGTCGAGGTTTCTCGCGATGTTCGACAGTATCTTTTTTGATATGGACGATGAGATTGCAAGGTCGGCGGAAATGCTTGACTACCGCATCGCAAAGGGAGATATGCTCCGTTACCTAAGCGATTGGCTTTGTATAGAAGATGTCGCGTATATATCCGAGGAACGCCTGCGGGAGCGAATAAAACGCACCGTTGAGGAGTACCGCTCAATAGGAGTAAAGCGCAGCCTTATAGGTTGGATAGAGAACGAATACGGAGTAACGCCGAACATCATAGAGTACTTCAGCGTAAAGAAAATGGTGAACAGCGGAAAGGACAAGGAAGTCTATCACAGGCTGTTCGGCGACAACCCGTACAAATTCTTCGTGCTGCTGCCCGAAAAGACGTTCACGGATGTCCATGAGGCAAACCTTTTCATGGAAAAGCTGAAGCGCAGGATACCGGCATATACTGAATTTGAGGTAGTATTGGTGCGCAATAACACCATTCTTGATAAATATACGTTCTTAGGCGTTAATTCAATGCTGAGCGGCTACAGCTGCGCACATACAGATGTAGGCACACGTATTTCCAATGAAATAATCTTAGGAGGAAGCAATGATGAACAACAATAATTATTTTCCGTTTGAGAGGAACAGATACTTCTACGGAAAGATGCTGACTGCCCGTGATTTTGAGATTGAGCAGCGCTATTTTAACAACAAACGCCGCCTCCTCAATCGCGTGCTTTTCGGTGCAGGCGTTATCTGTGGACTTGGCGTGTATCAGAATGATGATACCTCTTTTTCGGTGGAAACCGGTATGGCGCTCGATTATCAGGGCAGGGAGATTGTAGTCCCGACTCCCGTTATCAGAAAGCTCCAGATGGTGGAGGGATACGACAGCCTTGAAAAATCCGACCAGGCGTATCTTTGCCTGAAATACGACCAGCAGAACCGTGAGCCGGTTAACAACATTGGCGCGTTCGACCACGACAGCGATAACTTCAACAAGATAGAGGAGGGCTACAAGCTGTACCTCAGCACAGACGCTCCCATGCTGGATGAGGTTTACAACGCTTCCGGTCTGAACTGCGTAAAGGTGATGTACAACGCACACGGACTTCGTATTGTTATGGTTGTGCCTAAGCTCGCCATTGCTAACGATGAAATAGTGGTAAGGTTTATCGTGCTGAAGGGAATTGACAGCCAGCCCGTATCCTTCAAATACAGCTTTGAGTCGGAGTACTTCCAGAGCAATGATGAGGGCACAGTCGAGCTGAGCTTCTCGGAGGACAGCAGTGAGAAGAAGGACGTATTCATCGTTGAATTTCCCCTCAGAGCAATAGGAATATCCGACATGATGGTAGCGCTCAGCAACGGCAGCGGCGAGCTGACGGTGCAGATGGGCGACGTGCTGGATAAGGTTACGGTGGGCAGCACCGAGGTGTATATCTGCGGCGATGCGGACAGCTTTGACAGAATGAAAAACACCCGCATGAGCACGCTGGAGAACAACCTCAGCGGTGAGAACACCCCGATATATCTTGCGAAGATAGACTGCCTTAACATAGGCACGGGCTTTATAATCCGCAACGTTACTCCGCTCCCCTTCGGGCAGAGGACAGGCGCAGTTGCTGACGAAAGCAACGCTGCAAGTGCAGTTCTTCCGGAGGCTGCTCCCGCGCAGACAAGCGCAAAGGCTGACAGCTTCTTAAAGGGCGGTGTATCCACCGAGGTAGAGCGTCTTGAATACTGGCAGAAGCCTCAGGTGAACGCGTTCTATAATCAGAAGAGCAAAAAGCTGAATTTCAGATTCGGCATACCCTCAAGTGAAGCCTATGACTACGCGACCTCCTCAGGCGTGGTTGATATTCCGATTTCGGGAGCCATCAGGGTGAACGCGCGGTTCTTCTCACAGGATATCCCGCATAATCTCGGAGTAGGCGACGTAAGTATAACATTGTCGGTAGAGTTCAGCGACTCCGGAGAGCGTAAGCTGCTTTTCGGCAGCGGCGAGGTTTTCGCAACTAAGAGCGACATAAAGTCAGTGCCGCGCATTGAAAGCGCCGCAGTACTTAATCCCGCGACAGGAACATTTAAGGTAGGCATTCGGCTTATCGACTATGTTGAGGGACACACCGTCCGAGTACGCTGGTTCGCGTGCAAACCCACAAGAGATACCGCCGAAATGCGCACAAAGGACGCGGTAGTGGTAAGGATAACTCCCGAGATACAGAAGATAAA
This sequence comes from Oscillospiraceae bacterium, assembly GCA_051882615.1. Taxonomy (GTDB): domain Bacteria; phylum Bacillota; class Clostridia; order Oscillospirales; family Ruminococcaceae; genus CAG-115. The sequence goes on along the minus strand of JBJESC010000393.1, from coordinate 3,209 downwards.
GCCTCTTGAGCGTGTGCGCTTCAAGGCAGAAGTAGAGGGTTCGGAAAACAAGACGGTGGTTTGGTCGGTACATGACGCAGACGGCGGAAACATTGACGAAAACGGTCTTTATCAGGCTCCTTCCACACAGGGTACCTATGAGATAGTGGCGAGCAGCAGCGATGATGAGGATAATCACTCCTCCGCCTTCGTCATTGTAGAGGAGTGACGACAAATACTCCCAATATTATTAGTCAGAGGTTTTTATGCAGGGCTTAATTGATCGAGGAAAGTATAAAATAATCGAGGTTCTTGACTCCGATGAGAGTTGTGAAGTCTGCCTTTGCATCGACGTGATGGTAGACAGCGGATACAAACCTTGTCTTATCAATACATACAAAAGCAAGGAAGCTATAAGGGAACTGCTGCCGCTGTTTTATGACAAGCAGTTTCAGCAGTGTTCGGGCTTTGAGCGCCTTATTACCGAATATGGCAGCATATCGGTTGTGTTCACTTATCACAGCGGGGAGAAATTTGACAGCTACTTTGCAAAAAAACCGAAGCTAAGCTATGAGGAAAGAACGTCGCTGGCACAAAGTATGCTGCTTGGCTCTATCGAGCTTGATATGCTGGACGACCGACTTGCTTCGGGAGTGCTGTGCCGCCGTAATGCGGTGGTGGACAGCGGACTGATGAAGGTATACTTCAACTATGTAATACCGGTGAAGTATGCACCGCAGGCGCATTTCCGCTCAGTAAGGCTGGGGGAGATGTTGTGCAGCATTTTCCCGCCTGACAAGACGCTCCCTCTGGAGATAGACCGATTTATCATAAGTCTGCTGAACGGTGAATATGAGAGCTGTGTAGAGATATATTCAGCATGGAGAGAAACGCTCCTCCAAGCCGAGGAGACCCTTAAGACATATCAGAAAGAGAGCTTTTGGAAGCGCTGTTTGCGGCGAGCAAAAGAGAAAAAATTCAGGAAAAGACCTATTATCCGCTCAGGATAATGTCACACTAAAAAAATAAAAAAACGGAGGATATCAAATGGCTAAAAAGATAATCAGCTTTGTAGTTATTCTTCTTGCATATTTGATACTTGGTACGGTTTTACTGATAAGCACATCGAATTTCGGATCCGGCTTCGGAGAAAATAATGCTCCGCTGCGCAGTGCTTATGCCCTGGACCGTGCGGGAAATATCTATTTCGTGAGCGACGATGCGGAAGAAAAATCGCTGGTATGCATTGATTCCTCCGGCAAAAGGCTGTATGAGCGCAAGCTCGACGCTGGGTATTTCGGGGACTGCTTTTATGTAGACAGTATCTATGTTGAGCATGATAAGAGCATTTATCTTACCTCTTGCAATTATAACGAGGATACGATGTTCATTGAGAGCGTTTCCGTTCATTCGTTCTATGAGGACGGAAGCTACGCTCAAAAGCTGTTCACCGGGCAGGTTTCTCAGTATATGAACAGCCGTGCGCATCTTATCTCGTCCTTCAGCGAAAGCGACACGGAGGTGTACTTCTCGCTCATCAACGGCAGCACGGCGGAGGTGTTCTGCGCTCCCAAGAACAATTCCGAGCAGGCGGCAAAGGTCGCTGAATACGAGCTTTCCGAGCAGGAGGTGTACGGTACATACACATCGTCTTCAAAAGAGTTGTTTGTCGGTTCTGAGGAGGGAATTGCGGTCTACGACGAAAACGGAAGGCGCGTAGTGTACTCTGCGAAGAACACAGTGTTCGACCGATTCTGGAACGGCATTAACCTGTTCTATGCGATGGATTCTTCCACGGGAAATGTCTACACAATATCGCAGGACCTCACCGTTGCACAGACGCTCAACGGCAGCAGGATAATTAACGCGGAGGAGAACCTCTCCATGTCCGACATGACGGACGTGACTGTGGGAATAACCGGCAACACCTTTGGCTGCATACGCGGTGAAGCCGACCGGATGTTCACCGGAAGCTTTTCTATCATGTATAAAATAGACACCGACAGCGTTGATAAAAGCGCGGTGTTCAACCGTGTGCTGACGATAGCTGCGGTGCTGATAGCTGTTGCTGCTTTGTCAGTTCTCACATGGGATTTCTACTGCGGCATTCTGAAGATGAATATGTCGATATTGCTTCGTCAGTCGCTTCTGATAATCATGCTTATTTCGGCAATGCTGTTCCTGCTTTCACGGTTCATCATCATTCCTCAGGTAGAGAGCATAGTAACCACCAACTATCGGCACGAAGCTCAGATGATAGCCACAAGTTTTGAGGACAGCCTCAGAGGAATAAAAACGGACGACAGCAGTTATGACGCATATCAGGACTACTTGTACAGCTACGGCAGGTCGATAGCTCAGCCGAACGCAAGCGAGTTCAGCGGCGACAACGAAAAGCCGCAGGTGAACCTCGTCACCCGCAGAAGCGGAAGATACGAGATAATCGCTTCCGGAGAGCTTTATCCTGCGGGATATCCTGCGGACGCTCTCATTCACTTGAATAACCTTACCGACACCGTTGACAAAATGACAGATACGGAAACCTTTGTTAACAGCAGAAGCTCGGAGGGCGAGAAGCTGTATCTCATTCGTAAGGTATCGCTGCCCGATATGTCTGAAGATACCTGCATAGTAGTAGGTCTGCGCCTGAGCGGAATGTCTGCGGCGGTGAACGAGATACGCACGGTTATTAATCGGTTCCTTGTGCTGGGCGGAATAGTTATCGTGGCACTGTTTGTGGTTATTGAGAATATTACCGCAGGCGCGGTGAGAAGGCTGAAGCGTTCGGTAGACCGCATCGCCTCCGGAGAATACAATTCTACGGTGGTGATAAATACCGGCGACGAGGTAGAAGACCTTTCAAAGTCCGTAAAGGCGCTGTCAAGGCATATCATTGACAAGACGACCAGCCTTGAAAAGTTGAACAATTCCTACTACCGTTTCGTACCGCTGAGCTTCCTGAATAACCTCGGCGAAACCCAGATAGAACGCGTCAGCAAGTCGCTCTACGCAAAGCGCAGAATGTCGGTAATGTATCTTAATCTTGAGTTTTCTCAGAATATCTCGGGTATGGAAACCGAGGAGTTATTCGAGAGCATAAACTCAATTTTTGAAGAGATAGTTCCGATAATCAGCGAGAATGGCGGTACAGCGCACAACTTCCTGTACAACGGCTTACACGCGATATTCCCGGACTCTGTGGAGGACGCGCTTCAGGCGGCGATAAGGGT
>JBJESC010000392.1:0-1834 GCA_051882615.1 Oscillospiraceae bacterium | reverse complement strand
ATGCTCCAGTCGCCGGTTTCCTTGATGTATGCGGAAACGGAGAGAATGAGCCACAGCGGGTCGTCCGAGAAGTCGCCGCCGATGTCCGCGTTACCCTTCTTGGTGAGGGGCTGATACTGGTGATAGCAGCCGCCGTCGGGGAACTGGGTGGACGCGATGTCGATAATTCTCTCTCTTGCTCTGTCGGGAATTTGATGTACGAAGCCGAGAACGTCCTGGTTGGAGTCACGGAAGCCCATTCCGCGTCCGATACCGCTCTCGAAGTAGGAAGCGGAGCGGGAGAGGTTGAACGTAACCATGCACTGATACTGGTTCCAGATATTAACCATACGGTTAACCTTGTCATCGGGAGTATCAACGTTGAGGATTCCGAGCAGCTTATCCCATGTGTCCTTCAGCTCTGCAAGTCCTGCGGCAACCTTTTCGGGAGTGTTGAACTTCTCAATCATTGCGTTGGACTTAACCTTGTTGATAGTCTTGCCGTCTGCCTCGAACTTCTCCGCAACGGGCATTTCAACATAGCCGAGAATGAATACGAGAGTCTTGCTTTCACCTGCCGCAAGGGTGATTTCCTTGTAGTGGGAAGCGATAGGCGACCAGCCGTCCGCAAAGGAGTTGGTTGCCTTGCCGTCAAGCACAGCCTGCGGATTGTGGAAGCCGTTGTACAGACCGATGAAGCTGTCGCGGTCGGTGTCGTAGCCGTCGATAGTATCGTTTACAGTGTAGAACGCGAAGTGGTCGCGTCTGTCGCGGTATTCGGTCTTGTGGTAAATGGTGGAGCCTACTACCTCAACACGTCCTGTGGAGAAATTTCTCTGGAAGTTGGTGCAGTCGTCCTGAGCGTCCCACAAGCACCACTCCGCGAAGGACCAGAGCTTGAAGGTCTTGGGAGCGCCGCTCTCATTGGTGAGAACCAGCTGCTGAACCTCTCCGTCATAGTTCTGCGGAACGAAGAAGGTAGCCTCGGCTTTAAGACCGTTCTTCTTACCGGTGATTACGGTGTAGCCCATACCGTGGCGGCACTCGTAGCTGTCAAGCTCCGTCTTTACGGGGCTCCAGCCGGGATTCCAGATAGTGTCGCCGTCCTTGATGTAGAAATATCTTCCGCCCATATCAATCGGAACGTTGTTGTAGCGGTAGCGGGTGATACGGCGCAGTCTTGCGTCCTTGTAGAAGCTGTAGCCGCCCGCTGTATTGGAAATCAGCGAGAAGAAGCCCTGTGTTCCGAGGTAGTTAATCCACGGATAAGGGGTGCGCGGGGAAGTGATTACATATTCTTTTGCTTGGTCGTCGAAATGTCCGAATTTCATCAGCATTATCCTCCTTAAAGTTCACGGCTTGCCGCCGTTAATTGCATAGTTCCATTATACTATATAACCCGAATAATTACAAGGGCTGAAAACCATTACAAGTAAAATTAAAAAGTTACAAACTTTCACGGTTAAAACTGTGCATATTAACGAAAATTATTATATATGTAACAACAGCGGGGGCAAATATGTTATAATAGTAGGATAACAGCGGGGTGCAGCCATGATTGGGGACTTTGCTCCTCCCCACACCATTTTTGGAGGTGTGGGGCGCGGTGCGCCCCAATCGGGGGCAAAGTCTGTCGGTCAACCCCTCTGTCACTTCGTGACACCTCCCCCACTGGGGGAGATCTCCCCGAACCCCCTTTACGAAATAAAGCGCGTTGCTCCCCTTGAAAGTGCGTGTCCCTTTGAAAGCGCGGCGTGTCCCTTTGAAAGCGCATTGCGCCCTTTGAGAGTGCGGTGCGCCTTGAGAGTGCGGTGCGCCTTGAGAGTGCGGTGCGCCTTGAGAGTGCGGTGCGCCT
>JBJESC010000391.1:0-7022 GCA_051882615.1 Oscillospiraceae bacterium | reverse complement strand
CTACCGGAGACCAGCCGGAGGCTATCGCTGCGCTCTCCAAGGGAATTCTGAAAGGCGACAAGGAACAAACGCTTCTCGGTGTTACAGGCTCGGGAAAGACATTCACAATGGCTAATATTATTGCGAATGTAAACAAGCCTACACTAATACTTGCACACAATAAAACGCTTGCAGCGCAGCTTTGCTCCGAGTTCCGCGAGTTTTTCCCAAAAAACGCCGTTGAGTTCTTCGTAAGCTACTACGACTACTACCAACCCGAAGCATACATTCCTTCTACGGACGCCTATATTGAAAAAGACAGTTCAATTAACGATGAAATCGACCGCCTGAGGCACTCGGCAACCGCCTCTCTTGCTGAGCGGCGTGATGTTATCGTGGTATCAAGCGTGTCCTGCATCTACTCACTCGGTAGTCCCGAGGATTACCGTGGAAATGTTCTATCCATTCGGCAGGGGCAGGAAATCTCCCGCGATGATGTGATAGCAAAACTTGTTTCAATGCAGTACGAGCGTAACGAATTGAACTTTGTACGAAACAAATTCCGTGTAAAGGGCGATACCGTTGAAATTTTTCCCGCAGGCAGCTTAAACGAACAGGCTATTCGCGTTGAGTTTTTCGGAGACGAGATTGACAGAATTTCAATGTTCGATGTTGTGACGGGAAATGTTCGTGCGACGCTCCTCCACGAAATGATTTTCCCAGCCTCCCACTATATTATCGGCAGAGATAAGATGGAAGAGGCACTTGCGGAGCTTGAACAGGAGCTTGAGGAGCGCGTAAAGTATTTCAAGGATAACAACAAGCTGATTGAAGCCCAGCGAATAGAGCAAAGAACCCGCTATGATATGGAAATGCTCCGCGAGATAGGCACCTGCAAGGGAGTTGAAAACTACTCTCGTGTGCTTGCAAGACGTCCCGTTGGAAGTACGCCAATTACTCTTATCGACCACTTCCCCGAGGATTTTCTGCTTATGGTTGACGAGAGCCACGTTACTCTTCCTCAGGTTCGCGGTATGTACGGCGGAGATGTTGCGCGAAAGAAGAACCTTGTTGATTATGGATTTCGTCTCCCCTGCGCTTACGACAATCGTCCTCTCAATTTTGACGAATTTTACGGCAAGCTCAATCAGATTGTTTATGTTTCGGCGACTCCGGGAGAATTTGAGCGCGAGCATTCTGCTCAGATTGCCGAACAAATAATTCGTCCCACCGGTTTGCTTGATCCCGAGATAATAGTTAAACCTACCGAAGGACAAATCGAGGATTTAATTTCCGAGATAAACGCGCGAATTGAAAAGAAACAGCGCATTCTTGTCACAACGCTAACCAAGAAGATGGCAGAGGACTTGACGCAATACCTTGATAAAGCAGGAATAAAGGTGCGCTATATGCACCACGATATAGACACAATAGAGCGAATGGAAATAGTCCGCGATCTTCGTTCAGGTGAGTTTGACGTATTGGTAGGAATTAACCTGCTGCGCGAAGGACTTGATATTCCCGAAGTATCGCTCGTTGCAATTCTCGATGCTGACAAAGAGGGGTTTCTCCGTTCCGAAACCTCGCTGGTACAGACAATAGGTCGTGCCGCCCGTAATGCGGAGGGAACGGTTATAATGTACGCCGACGAGGTAACCCGCTCAATGGAGGCGGCAATAACCGAAACTCAGCGCCGCCGTGAAATTCAGCAGAGGTACAACACAGAAAACGGCATTATACCCAAAACAATAGTCAAGGAAGTACGCGATGTTCTTGAAATAACGAAAAAAAATGACAAGAAACCCAAGGGCGATTATAAGAAGCTGCCTCGTGCGGAGCGCGAAAAGCTTATCAACCAATATACCGCTGAAATGAAGAAAGCGGCGAAGCTGCTTGACTTTGAACACGCTGCTTTCCTGCGCGATAAAATCAAGGAAATAAGAGGAGAATAACAAATGGATATTTCGGATATTAACAGAATATCGTCCAAGGAAGATTTTATGAGCTTCCTTGGCGGACTTGCCGAAAACTTCCGTGACAAACCAAACGAATGGCAAGCTCTGACTGTTGACAACTTTCTGGAAGCTTGCGCCTCTTGGATAATGGATTTTTCGGATTGTAGTAAGAATGACATCGACTGGGACAGTATTGATTACAGAACTTTTGCCAAAATATTATATATGGGCAAATATTACGAGTAAGAACTAAACAGAGAGGAAATCCAACTTGGCAAACGATAAAATTATAATTAAAGGTGCAAGAGAGCACAACCTTAATAATATTGATGTTACAATTCCGAGGGACAAGCTTGTCGTGTTGACGGGAGTATCGGGCTCGGGAAAAAGCTCTCTTGCGTTTGACACCATTTTTGCAGACGGTCAGCGCCGCTATATGGAGAGCTTGTCCAGCTATGCAAGAATGTTTCTCGGTCAGATGGAAAAGCCCGATGTTGACAGCATTGAAGGGCTCTCCCCCGCTATCTCCATAGACCAGAAGACGACTTCAAAAAATCCGCGCTCTACTGTGGGAACAGTAACGGAAATATACGACTATCTGCGACTTATGTACGCGAGAATAGGCGTTCCCCACTGCCCGGTGTGTGGTCGTGAAATTCGCCAGCAGACAATTGACGAAATAGTGGATAAAATAATGGAACTTCCCGAAAAAACGAAGTTTCAGGTTCTTGCTCCCGTTGTAAGAGGTCGAAAGGGCGAACATAAGAAAGAGTTTGAAGCGGCAAAAAAGTCTGGTTTTTCAAGAGTTCGCGCAGACGGTATCACTTACGACCTATCCGAGAATATCTCTCTTGAAAAGAACGTCAAGCATTCAATTGAAATAATCGTAGACCGCCTTGTAATTAAAGATGGCATTAAGTCGCGCCTGACGGACAGTATTGAAACTGCAAGCTCACTGACTGACGGACTTGTATATATTGACGTTATTGATGGTGAGGAGCTGCACTTCTCACAGAGCTACTCCTGCCCTGAGCACGGTGTGTCGATTGACGAGCTTGTTCCGAGAATGTTCTCGTTCAACAACCCGTTCGGAGCTTGTCCCGAATGTACGGGACTTGGTGTTTATCGGAGAATTGATCCCGAACTTATTATCCCGAATAAGGGACTCTCAATAAGGGACGGCGCTGTTAAAGCGTTTGGCTGGACATACAATGATGGAACAATCGCCGCAATGTATTTTGACGCACTTGCCGAGCGGCATCACTTCTCCGTGGACGAGCCCATCTCTAATCTTTCCAAGAAAGCGCTTGACGAGCTGCTTTACGGAACAAAGGGCGAAAAAATACTAGTAAAGCGTCCGCGAGTGCAGGGCGGAGGTCAGTATCTCACCGAGTTTGAGGGTGTGGCAAACAACCTCCAGAGAAGATATGATGATTCTCAGGTCGGACTGTATGCCCGAGAGGCACTCGAAGAGTTTATGAGCGACGTTTTATGTCCGAAGTGCAAGGGTGAACGACTTAACGACGCGGCGCTCTCCGTTACGGTTGGCGGACTGAATATCAGCGACTTCTGCAAAATGTCAGTTATAAAGGCGCTTGAATTCATTGATACTCTTGAACTTTCAAACCGAGAAAAAATGATTGCGGGGCAAATTCTGAAAGAAATAAAATCTCGTCTTGGCTTCTTACAATCGGTTGGATTGGGGTATCTCACACTTTCCCGCTCAGCGGGAACGCTCTCGGGCGGAGAAAGCCAGAGAATTCGTCTTGCTACCCAGATAGGAAGCGCTCTCACAGGAGTGCTCTATATCCTTGACGAACCGAGTATCGGACTTCACCAGCGTGATAATGATAAACTGATTGCAACGCTGAAAAAGCTCCGCGATTTGGGAAACACTCTGATTGTTGTCGAGCATGACGAGGATACAATGCGTGCTGCTGACTGGATAGTGGATATAGGACCTGCGGCGGGAGTTCACGGCGGAAACGTTGTATACAGCGGTGATGTTCCCGGCATCCTCAAATGCAAAGAGTCGGTAACAGGACAGTATCTGAGCGGAAAAAAGAGCATTGCTGTTCCACAAGAACGCCGCAAGCCGTCGGACAAGTGGCTTTCTGTAATCGGAGCGGCTGAAAACAATCTCAAAAACGTCAACGTTGATATTCCCCTTGGAATATTTACCTGCGTTACAGGTGTATCAGGAAGCGGAAAGAGTTCGCTGGTAAACGAAATCATCTACAAGCACCTTTTCGGAAAGCTTAATCGCGGCAGAGTTCGTGCGGGCAAGTTCAAGGATATGAAAGGTACTGAAAATCTGGACAAGGTGATTATGATAGACCAGTCCCCTATCGGCAGAACGCCTCGCTCCAATCCCGCAACTTACACAGGAGTATTCACCGAAATCCGAGATCTGTTTGCCCAGACAAACGACGCGAAAACGCGCGGATACAAATCGGGACGCTTCTCCTTTAACGTAAAGGGCGGTCGCTGCGAAGCCTGCGAGGGCGATGGAATACTGAAAATCGAGATGCACTTCCTGCCTGATATTTTCGTTCCCTGCGAGGTCTGCAAGGGACAGCGATATAACCGCGAAACGCTTGAGGTCAAGTACAAAGGCAAGAGCATATATGATGTTCTTGAAATGACGGTTTCGGAGGGTGTGGAATTTTTCGCGAATATTCCCAGAATATACAACAAGCTGAAAACGCTTGAGGAAGTTGGACTTGGGTATATCAAAATCGGACAAAGCTCCACCACCCTATCGGGCGGAGAGGCACAGCGTATTAAGCTGGCAACAGAGCTTTCCAAGCGTTCTACGGGAAGAACAATCTATATTCTGGACGAGCCTACAACAGGACTTCATTCGGACGATGTACGCAAGCTGATTGACATTCTTCAGAAGCTCACAAATTCGGGAAATACCGTTCTTGTTATCGAGCATAATCTTGATGTAATCAAGACTGCCGACTATATCATTGATATGGGACCCGAGGGCGGAGACGGCGGAGGAACGGTTGTCGCCAAGGGTACTCCCGAGGAGATCGCCAAGAACAAAAAGTCGTTTACAGGCGAATATTTAAAACGGTTACTTTAAGGCATATCCAATGCCTTGAGAATAAAAAATGAAAGGATAACTAATATGAAGAAATTTTTGGAGGAATTCAAGACATTTGCACTTAAGGGCAACGTAATGAGTATGGCAGTCGGCGTAATTATCGGCGGCGCTTTCCAGAGCATTGTAGCGGCGCTGACAAACAGCTTTATCAACCCGCTGATTGCTCTCATTTTGGGAGGCGTTCAGCGTGACGAGAACGGAAACCCGATTTACGTTGGCGGCAGCTTCACAATCAATGGGATTGAATTTAATTACGGTGCTTTCCTGTCAGCTGTGATTAACTTCATCATTATGGCGCTTATCCTCTTCCTGCTGATTAAGGGAATGAATACGCTTATGGCGCTCGGCAAGAAGAAAGAGGAGGAAAAGCCCGCTGCTCCTCCCGAGCCCTCTAAGGAAGAGGTTTTACTTACCGAAATCCGCGATTTACTTAAGGAAAACAACAAGTAACAATAATCCCCCGTTTACATCAAAACGGGGGATTTTTTCTAATCAAAAAGCCGCGTGTTAAAGGCGTCTTTTAGCTTGTCGAAAAAGTCCAAAATCAGACTGGCGAGAAAGGTGCAGATACGAGGAAACGTCGCCACGGCTAGGCTTTGTGCCTGCCGTGGTGACGTTGACGAAGTAGATGCGCCTTTATCGACAGCCTGAAAGCCGCGTTTAACACGCGGCTTTCGTAACTATTTAATTCTGCTTTCTTACCTTGATGTGAACTTCTCTGAGCTGCTGCTCTGTAACCTCGGTAGGAGCACCAAGGAGCAAATCCTGCGCATTAGAGTTAAGCGGGAACGCGATAATCTCGCGGATACTCTCCTCGCCTGTCAGCAACATAATCATACGGTCAACGCCGGGAGCCATACCCGCATGAGGAGGAGCACCGAACTTGAACGCATTGTACAGCGCACCGAACTTGGAAGCTACATCTTCCTCGGAATATCCTGCAATCTCAAATGCCTTAATCATGATGTCAAGGTCGTGGTTACGAACCGCGCCACTCGACAACTCAACGCCGTTGCAGACAATATCGTACTGATATGCAAGAATATCAAGCGGATCCTTGTTCATCAGCGCGTCAAGACCGCCCTGCGGCATAGAGAAAGGATTGTGAGTGAAGATAATCTTTCCTGTCTCTTCGTCAAGCTCGTACATCGGGAAATCAACGATGAAGCAAAGCTCAAATCTGCTCTCGTCTATGAGGTTCATACGCTTTGCAACCTCGGTACGGATTTGTCCCGCAAACTTAGGAGCAATCTTAGCGGAATCGGCAATAAAATAGAGAACATCTCCCACCTGAAGCTCACAGCGGCTTGCAAGCTCCTTTCTCTGCTCGTCATTAAGGAACTTATCAATCGGGCCGTTATACTTGAAGAAGCCGTTTTCGCCCTCTTCAACCTTGAAGTAGCCAAGACCTTTCATTCCCACTTCGCTTACCGCAAAATCCTCCATATTCTTGAAGAAACTCTTGAACTGAGAAGCCATACCGGGAACGCGAATACCGCGAACGCACTTGTTCGCAAAAGGTTTGAACTCGCTGTCTACAAACAAATCGGACAGCTCCTTGATTACCAGCGGGTTTCTGAGGTCGGGTTTATCCGAACCGTAGGTGAGCATTGCCTCTGCGTATGAAATACGTCTGAACGGAGCGGAGCTAACCTTCTTATCAGAAAACTTCGCAAAAGTCTCGGAAAGTACTTCTTCCGCAACAGCGAAAACATCTTCCTGAGTAGCAAAGCTCATCTCAAAGTCGAGCTGATAGAACTCTCCGGGAGAACGGTCTGCTCTTGCGTCCTCATCACGGAAGCATGGTGCAATCTGGAAGTACTTATCAAAGCCCGAAACCATATAAATCTGCTTGAAAATCTGCGGAGCCTGAGGCAGAGCGTAGAACTTTCCGTGATGCTTACGGCTGGGGATAAGATAATCTCTTGCGCCTTCGGGAGAGGAGGTGGAGAGAATAGGAGTCTGAAGCTCCA
>JBJESC010000390.1:0-1847 GCA_051882615.1 Oscillospiraceae bacterium | reverse complement strand
CGGCAATTTGACAGCTCCCTTTACACAAGGGAGCCGTTGTCCCGTTCCTGCCAACAGTTCGCTAAATCGGAATTTATCGCTTTGCTGTGTTAGCCCGATAAGCGTTTTTTCTATACATTATATATAATGTAAGCCGCTTCAAAACTCCCTGCTGTGTTTCATACCGTTTATCGTTGATATCGGCGGTTTTCATAACTGCGGAAAGTTGCAGTTATGTCAACTTTAGCCTCTGATTTTTGAATAAATTTTTAAAAAAAGTTGAATAAACCGACGATTTTCTATTGCAAATAAATGTCAATTATGCTATTTTATTCCTTACAAGAACACCAATGTCAAAACTCTGGGTAAATCTTGCAATCTACATATTCAGCGCCGGTTTCTTCTTTTTGACTGCCTGTCCTTCGGTCGGGAATGACATAGCATCGGCGTTGAGTGGAAAGGTTTAAGAAATGAACGAGATTGAAAAGCTGACAAAGTATGACCTGCTGCTTATGCTCAGGGATCAGGAGATAGAGCTCACAAATCTGAAAAACGAAAACGAAAAGCTCAAGGCGGAGCTTGCCAAGGTGCCGGCTGTGCCCGCGCCGCAGGAGCTCGGTTCCATTGCCGAGGAGGCAGTTAAGGTTTCCGGCGTGATGTTAGCCGCGCAAAAAGCAGCCAATGAGTATCTTGCCGGAGTTCAGGCAAGATATCAGTCGCTTGAGGCAGAAACGGCAAAAATCATGGAGGAAACAAAGGCCCGCTGCGAAGCCATGGAGATTGAGAGCAAATATAAGGCAAATCTCGCATGGGAAAGCGTGAAGAAGAAGCTTGACGACTACTGTCATGCGCACGCGGAGCTTGAAGGTCTGCTCGGGCAGACACAGTCCATCATCAACCAACTGAAATAAAAGAGAGGTCAAAGCAGTGGCGAATTTCCCCCGTCCCACACTGGAGGAGCTGGAAGCGTATCTGAAGAAGTTTGAAGAAAAGCAGGCAGCCGAGGCTGACACCGCACAGGAAGGATCTTCTGAAGCGGCAGCCACAGCCGGGAACTCAAACGGCGGCGCTTCAACATCTGTCATATTTGCTCCCGAAGATATACCCGAAGCAGCTAACGAGGAAAACACGGAAGGCGACAAGCCTTCCAAAAAAGCTGCGAAAAAGAAAAAAAGTCCGTTCAGGATCGTTTGGAATGTATTCACGACCGTTTTGGTCATAGCCGTCGTTTTTCTGGCTGTGGCTCTGGTCGGGGTAAGGCTCGTCGGCTATACACCGTACGCCGTGCTCTCCCCTTCCATGACGCCGGAATACAATCCCGGCGACCTTATTTATGTCAAAAAGGTGGCGCCGACCAGCATCACTGAGGGTGATGTGATAACCTTTGTCGCCGACAGGGATTCTACCGTGGTTACGCACAGGGTCGACGGTGTTGACCGCACCGAGCGCAAGTTCTACACCAAGGGCGACGCAAATGAAAACCGCGACGGGAACCCGGTTCTGTACGAAAATGTTATCGGAGTTGTACAGTTTTCAATCCCCAAGCTGGGCTATGTTTCAAACTATGTTTCAAGCCAAACCGGGCGCTATGTCGCGATCATCAGTGTTCTCGTTCTGATACTGCTCTGGATACTGCCGGAGCTGTTCCGTCCGGAGAAGAAAAAAGAGGATGCTGTCAAAGAGCGTATATAGTCGTTAACGTTTTTCGTAACGATTTATATAAATCATGTGCTTATCGGGCTGACACAGCAAAGCGATAAATTCCGATTTAGCGGAGAGTTGCCGATTTTTGCCGCACCCTCCTATCACGGGTGTAGGGGCGGGTGCAAGACCTGCCCGTAAGCTGCCAATTACCCCCAGCCCATTTG
>JBJESC010000389.1:0-7039 GCA_051882615.1 Oscillospiraceae bacterium | reverse complement strand
ATAAACAAAAAGAAAAACGCAAAAGCTTCAGGGTGAGATTTCTGGTTTTCATTTTGGTTGTGCTTGTTGCGATTTTGGTTATAGTTTTTCGTGACGTGATTTTCTCTCCCTTTAAGGACGCAGGTCTTAATGTAGGAGAGGGCGGGTTTCCTGTGAGCCTGCCGGGCAGCACGGAATACCACCTTGATGAATTGGGAGAGGGGTTTTATCTTCTTACCGATACCTATATCTATACCTACAATTCCAAGGGAGCGGAAATTGCGGGAATTCAGCACGGATTTCAAAATCCCGCAAGCTCCTCGGGAAACTCAAGAGCCTTGGTATACGATAAAAACGGAACAACGTTCAAGCTCTATTCCAGAACGGAGGAAATTTACAAGAATACCGTTTCGGACAGTATTGTTTTCGCTAAGATGGGTAATCAGGAGCGTGCGGCAGTTGTAACCACATCTACCAGATATTCCAACTACCTTTATGTGTACAGCTCAGAGGGAAAACAGATTTTCCGTTGGGCTTCTCCCGATGAGAAAATTATGGGCGTCTGCTTTGACAATGAAGATACAAGCATCTATGTTTCTGTTGTCGGAGAGAAGAACGGCGAGCTTAAGGTATCGCTGGTTAAGTTTAAATTACAGGGTTCCGAATCGGAGATGTGGAGAACTGAAATCGGCAATAACATAACCTATTCGCTTGAGTACTGCGATGACGGTATTTATGCGGTTACAGGAAATGGAGCTTATCTTCTGAACGATGGCACGGGCGAAGTAGTGGCGTCAAATTCCTATAATTACCGTATTCACGGCATTCCGCAGTCTGATGGATTGAGAGTGGTTATGTTCCGTGATTCGGCTTCAAACGGAAACACTGCTGTGGTTTATAATTCTGCGCTTGAGCCTCAGGAGTCTGTCCCGATTGACTCGCTTACAGCATTTGACGTATACAACGGGAAATTGTATGTTCTCGGAAGAAATATGCTCTATGCTTATAATTCGGCTCTCGAATGTATAAAGACTTATGAACTTGATGAAGAATACTCGAATGTAAAAATAATAGATAACAACGCATATCTGCTTGGTTATAACAGCGTACAGTGCGTAGCACTGTGAAAGGAGGGCGTATATGGGTTCCCAGTTTTCATTGCTTTTCGACTTAATTGCAATAGCAGGCGTAGTGCTAATGTTTTTTGCAGGCTGGAGAAGAGGTCTTGCGAATATGGTTCTAAGCCTTGCTGCAACGTTGATTGCCTTTGTAGCTGCAATGATATTCAGTACTCCCATATCGGAGATGATTTACAGCAATTACGTTGAAGAGCCGCTGAACAAAAAGGTCGAAGAGGTTGTTGACAGTTCTTTTTCATCACTTACTCTCGGAGAGTTTTCCGCTGTGGATTTCGACAGCGTTATAATCTCGGGAAATGCGGCGAATACGATAGTTCCGGAATATTCGGGACGCGACAGTGCTGTGATTGACCTTACGAATGTTGATTTGTCAACGGTTGGCTTTACAGCCGAGGATATGGAGTTCCTTGGCAGAGATGTTTCCTATAATCTACGCGCCGTTAATATGAAAACCGCTGAATTTACAAAGGCTGAGGTTGAGAAATATGGGCTTGGAAAGCTGACAGTAGCTCAGTTTATCGCAGTAAGTATGATTGAGAAGGGCTCACTTGAAGAGTTCAATAAGTATATCGCAATTGTTGAGGAGTATATCCCTGTGAAAAACTCTCTTACAACGGCTGATATTATAACAGTATCAAACGTCCGAAAGGTTGTGCTTGGTATGCTTGATTCCAGAACGACTCTTGGCGATACTGTAATGAACAATTTTGTTCGTCCGAATTGTATAATTGTAATCAGGTCTATTGTGTTTGTTGTAATTTATATCCTGATTGTCGGTATTTTGAAATTTATTACTTCCGCCTCAAAACTTATTGATAAAATTCCGGTTGTGGGGGATATAAATTCTTTCCTGGGAGGAATTGCAGGGGCACTTGAGGGAATTCTAATGGTGTTTATCTTCTGCCTTGCAACCAGACTAATTATATCGCTTTTCGATGGCGGTACAATGATTTTTAATCAGGAAACAATAGATAATACGTTCCTTTTCAAGAGGATTTATAATTTTGACTTTTTGAATTTCCTGAGATGATTACATAGAGAAAGTGGGTTGATATTATGATGATGTGTTCGAGGTGCAAAAAGCGTCCCGCTGTGATGTTTGTTTCGACTATGAGCGGAAGCGAAAGAAAGAGCGAAGGCTTGTGCCTTAGCTGCGCGAAAGAGCTCGGACTTCCGCAGGTAAACGAATATCTCAAGCAGATGGGTGTTTCGGAAGAAGATTTCGACAGCGCTTGTGATTCTATATTCGGTGAGGACGGTCTCCTTAATGAAGATATGTTCGATAAATTGATGGGTAATGCAGACGGCGGGGATGAAGACGTTGATTCCGATGACGAGTCCGACAAGGAGGAGGATAATCTCTTTGAGCGCGGCGGCGCCGGAACGATGCCCAATTTTTTGAGAAATCTTTTCGGCGGTTCCGATTCGAGCGAAAAAAAGACAGACAAAGATGATAATTCTTCCGAAAAGAAATCCAAGAAAAAGTCCGAAAAGGTTGATAAAAAGCGCAAATGCCTTGAAACCTACTGCACTAATCTTACCAGAAGGGCAAAAGAGGGAAAAATTGATAAGATTATCGGACGTGAAAAGGAAATTTACCGCGTTCTCCAGATTTTGTCGCGCAGAACTAAAAACAATCCTTGCCTTATCGGTGAGCCCGGCGTTGGAAAAACGGCGATTGCAGAGGGAATCGCGCTGAAGCTTGCAAGCGATGATGTTCCCTTCAGGCTTCAGGGAAAGGAACTGTACCTTCTTGACCTTACGGCTCTTGTTGCGGGTACTCAGTTCCGCGGACAGTTTGAAAGCCGCGTGAAGAGCCTGCTTGACGAGGTTAAAAATGCAGGTAACGTTATGCTGTTCGTTGACGAGCTTCACAATCTTGTCGGAACAGGCGGTGACTCCGAGGGTACAATGAACGCTGCGAACATCTTCAAGCCCGCTCTTTCCAGAGGCGAGCTTCAGGTTATCGGAGCTACAACATTCGCAGAGTATCGAAAATATATTGAGAAGGACAGCGCTCTGGAACGCAGATTTCAGCCTGTAACCGTAAACGAGCCTACCATTGAGGACACAATTGAGCTCCTTGACGGTGTTAAGCAGTATTATGAGGACCACCATAAAGTGCACGTTTCGTCCGATGTGGCGAAGATGTGCGCCGTGCTTTCCGAGAGATATATTAACGACAGATTTCTTCCCGATAAGGCTATAGACCTGTTGGACGAAGCCTGCGCCTGCGCTTCTCTCGGGAACGAGTGTATTACCGAATATGAAAAGGCAAAGGCAGAGCTTAAGAAGCTGAGAATTGAGGAAAGTGAGCTTGCAGGAGATTCCAATATCGACTACGAGCGTTTGGCAGAGCTTAAAACAACAATCGCTAAAAACGAGAAAGCCGTTGAACGACTTAAAATGGACGCTGAAAATGTTGAGGTTACGCTTGAGGACATTTCCAAGGTAATTGAGCTGTGGACGGGTATTCCCGCAAATAAAATTCAGGAAACCGAGTTCAAGCGTATGGCAGTGCTTGAAGATAATCTGAAAGCCAAAGTCATCGGGCAGGACGAAGCGTGCGAGCTGGTGGCAAAGGCTATCAAGCGCTCCAGAGTTCAGCTTTCCAATCGCCGCAGACCAGCTTCATTTATCTTTGTAGGACCTACGGGCGTGGGAAAGACAGAGCTTGTTAAGGTACTTGCAGCAGAGATGTTTGATACGGTTGACCCGCTTATCAGACTTGATATGTCGGAATATATGGAGAAGCACAGCGTATCCAAGATTATCGGCTCGCCTCCAGGATATGTGGGATATGACGAGGCGGGACAGCTGACAGAGCGCGTCCGCAGGAAGCCGTATTCCGTTATTCTGTTTGACGAAATTGAAAAGGCTCACCCCGATGTAATGAATATACTTCTTCAAATTCTTGACGAGGGAAAGATTACCGACGCTCACGGAAGAAACGTAAGCTTTGAGAATACGATTATTGCGATGACCTCTAATGCGGGTTCCTCCACGGGAATGAATGGAATCGGCTTCTCAAAGTCCGAAAACGAGGCTACTAAGGAACGTGTGATGAAGGGGCTTCGTGATTTCCTCCGTCCCGAGTTCCTCGGCAGAGTTGATGAAATCGTAGTATTCAAGCCGCTTACCGAGGAGAATTACGCTGCTATTGCAAAGCTTAATCTCAAGGAGCTTGAAGCGCCGCTTGAGGAGAAGAAGCTCAAGCTCAGCATTTCCGACGAAGTGTATGCGGCTATTGCAAAAAAAGCGTTTGGCGGCAAGTTCGGCGGACGCGATATACGTCGTGTTATTCGTTCGGAAATCGAAGATAAACTCGCTGAATTACTCATTGAAAACAGCGAAAAGACGCTCACGGAAGTAAATATTACAGCCGAAAACAGCGAAATCAAGGTTACGGTGAGCTGATGAGCGTTGTTCTTATTACAGGTGGAACGGGAGCGATAGGCTCGGCGTTGATTGAGGAATTTTCACGAACCGATGACGTTGTTTTCACCTACAACCGCAGCAAAAAGAGGGCAGAGGAGCTTGAAAAACAGTTCCGCTGCACTGCTGTCAGAATGGATGTTTCCGATAATAAATCGGTGAGAGCCGCTGTTGAGTGCGTGCTTGACAGTTTCAGACGAATTGATGTTCTCATTAATAACGCGGGAATTGCAATGATAAAACCGTTCCTTGATTACACGGCTGAGGATTGGGATAGTGTAATCGACTGCGACTTGAACGGCTGCTTCCGAGTGACAAGAGCAGTTGCGGAGAGTATGGTATCGAGGAAAAGCGGCGCTATCGTCAACATTTCCTCGGTGTGGGGAGTACACGGTGCGTCCTGTGAGGTCGCGTATTCCGCTGCTAAAGCCGGTGTGATAGGCTTTACGAAAGCGCTTGCTAAGGAGCTTGGTGCCTCGGGAATTACCGTGAATGCGGTGGCTCCCGGAGTAATTGACAGCCCTATGAATAGCAATCATCTCTCCGAAGAAGATATTGAGCAATTATGCGACTCAACTCCGCTGGGACGAATGGGTTCTCCCTCGGAGGTGGCGGCGGCTGTTCGCGCGCTTGCCGTGAATCGTTTTATTACAGGTCAGGTTCTTGGAGTAGACGGAGGGTTTTATTGACGACATCGGTGTCGTTGAACATTCTATTCAAATTTCACTTTATGTTAAAAATAGACAAATTTTCTCTGTAATTCACAAGAAAATTTGTGACCGATTTTAAGCTGTATTTTTAAATATTTTGTTGAATTATTTTTGTAAATATAGTATAATGATAAGGTATGTTGGATTAAAATATTAACTCGTTCTAACCGAGTAAAGAAGGAGAAATTGTATGAACATTATGCTTAGTATGCTTGCTGAAAGCAGCGGAGCGAATGTAATCGACAGACTTCAAGGGTACGCAGGAACAGCGGATTCGTCTATTGCACAGCAGCAGTTGGCAGACCCCGACTACTGGAGCTCTGTTGGAATCATTGCTCTTACGGGTATCCTTGTTGTATTCTTAATTCTCGCAATCCTGATTATGTTCTTCTACGCTTTGGGTGCGATTTTTAAAGCAATTGACAAGAAGAAAGCGAAGGCTGCACCTGTAAAACAAGTAGTTGCCCCTGCACCCGCTCCCGTAATTGAAGAGATTGAGGACGAGGATGAGGAGGAGCTTATCGCAGTTATCAGCGCAGCAATTGCAGCATACGCTGAAAATGACGGTACTTCTTATACTATCAGAAGCATTAAGCGTAAGGGCGACCGCACACGTTCCGCTTGGAGCATGGCGGGTATCAGCGCTAATATGCGTCAATTCTGAGAAAGGAGCACATTGTTATGGAAATTTTTACCGGTACGCTGTCGTCGCTTTGGTTTACATCCGGCCTTGCGGCACTTGACATCAAGAGCATAATAATGATTCTGCTCTCGTTCTTTTTGTTCTATCTTGCTATTGTTAAGCAGTATGAACCGCTGCTTATGCTTCCTATTGCATTCGGTATGCTGCTTACAAACCTTCCGCTTACCGGAATGTATCACCCCGAACTCTGGAATCCTGCGACTAATCCCTACTTTGCTCCGGAGTATGTTGAAAATGCGGGGAATATCCTGGTAAACTTTACTAAGGAAACGTCGCTTGATTATGGAAAGGTTCTCCACGAGGGCGGACTGCTTGATATGCTTTATCTCGGCGTTAAGCTCCAGATTTATCCTCCGATTATCTTCCTTGGTATCGGCTCTATGACAGACTTCGGTCCGCTGATTGCAAACCCCAAGAGCTTCCTGCTCGGCGCTGCCGCTCAGGGCGGAATCTTCTTCACATTCCTTGGTGCTTGCTTGTTGAACCTTACCGGTATCGCAGACTTCACTCTTAAAGAAGCTGCTTCTATCGCAATTATCGGTGGTGCGGACGGTCCTACGGCTATCTACCTTACTTCTAAGCTTGCTCCGCAGCTGCTCGGTTCGATTGCGGTTGCAGCGTACTCTTACATGGCGCTTGTACCCGTAATTCAGCCGCCTATTATGAAGCTGCTGACAACAGAGAAGGAGCGTGCTGTAAAGATGGGTCAGCTCCGTGAGGTTTCTAAGGTTGAAAAGGTTGTATTCCCGATTGCGGTTACAGTTATCGTTTCGCTGATTGTACCGTCTGCTGCTCCTCTTGTAGGTATCCTGATGTTCGGTAACCTTATGAAGGAGTCGGGAGTCTGCGACAGACTCGTAAAGACTGCTCAGAACGAGCTGATGAACATTATCACCATCTTCCTCGGTATCACCGTTGGTGCTACTGCGGTTGCTGATAACTTCCTCAGCTGGAAGACAATCTTCATTATTGTTCTTGGACTTCTTGCATTCTGTATTGGTACCGCTTGTGGTATCCTTCTTGGAAAGCTTATGTATATCATTTCCGGCAAGAAGATTAATCCGCTTATCGGT
>JBJESC010000388.1:1844-7039 GCA_051882615.1 Oscillospiraceae bacterium | reverse complement strand
CGCTGATTGCGGGCGCGAAGTATCAGGGCGAGTTTGAGGAGCGTCTGAAAGCCGTCCTCAACGAGGTGAAAAAGAGCGACGGTCAGATTATCCTCTTTATTGATGAGCTTCACCTTATCGTAGGTGCGGGCAAGAACGGCGGTGCTATGGACGCGGGCAACCTCTTGAAGCCTATGCTTGCACGAGGCGAGCTTCACTGCATAGGCGCGACTACCCTTGACGAATACTCGAAGTATATCGAGAAAGACCCCGCTCTGGAGCGACGTTTCCAGAAAGTGCTGGTAGACCAGCCGACAGTCGAGGACACTATCTCCATTCTGCGCGGACTGAAAGAGCGTTACGAAGTATTCCACGGCGTTAAAATTCAGGATAACGCGATAATAGCGGCGGCAACCCTTTCCGACCGCTATATCACCGACCGTTTTCTGCCCGATAAGGCAATCGACCTCGTGGACGAAGCGTGTGCGATGATTAGAACCGAAATGGACAGTATGCCCGCCGAGCTGGACGAAATCTCTCGTGCTATAATGCAGTTGGAGATTGAAGAAGCCGCGCTTAAAAAGGAAACGGACACGCTCTCGCAGGAGCACCTTGAGGATATACGCCGCGAACTCGCCGAAAAGCGCGATACCTTCTCCACAATGAAAGCCAAGTGGGAGAACGAGAAGAACGCAATCTCCAAGGTTCAGGAGCTCCGCAAGGAAATCGAGCAGACCAACGCCGACATTGAAAAGGCAAAGCGCGAGTACAATATGAACAAGGCCGCAGAGCTGATGTACGGCAAGCTCCCGAAGCTCCAAGCAGACTTAAAGGCAGAGGAAGAACTCGCCGAACAGGCAAAGGCAAGCTCCCTGCTCCGCGATAAGGTCACCGAGGACGAAATCGCGAAGATTGTCGAGCGCTGGACGGGTATTCCCGTGGATAAGCTGGTAGAGGGCGAGCGCGAGAAGATTCTCCACCTCGCCGATACGCTCCACAAGCGCGTTGTCGGTCAGGACGAGGCGGTTCAGCGCGTAACCGAGTCGATTATGCGCTCCCGTGCGGGTATCAACGACCCGAGGAAGCCGCTCGGCTCGTTCCTGTTCCTCGGTCCTACGGGCGTAGGTAAGACGGAGCTTGCAAAGGCTCTCGCCGAAGCGCTGTTCGATGACGAACACAACATTATCCGTCTTGATATGAGCGAATATATGGAGAAGCATACCGTATCCCGCCTGATTGGCGCGCCTCCGGGATATGTCGGCTACGAGGAGGGCGGTATGCTGACGGACGCGGTTCGCCGCAAGCCCTACTCCGTTGTACTCTTTGACGAGGTGGAAAAGGCTCACCCCGATGTATTCAACGTACTCCTGCAGGTGCTGGACGACGGCAGACTTACCGACAGTCAGGGGCGCGAGGTGGACTTCAAAAACACGATTATCATACTCACCTCCAACCTCGGCTCGCAGTATATCCTTGACGGTATCGGCGAGGACGGAGAAATCACGGACGAAGCCCGCGACGATGTGGATAGACTTCTGAAATCCTCGTTCCGTCCCGAATTCCTCAACCGTCTGGACGAAATCGTGTTCTACAAGCCGCTCACCAAGGAGAACATCTTCGGTATCATCAATCTGCAGTCCGCAGACCTCGCAAAGCGGCTTAAGGAAAAGCAGCTCACGCTCGACATTACGGACGAGGCAAAGCAGTTTATCGTGGACGAGAGCTACGATCCCGCTTTCGGCGCAAGACCTATCAAGCGCTATATCCAGAGAAATCTGGAGGTGCTTATTGCAAGGGCTATACTTGAGGATAGGCTGAAGCAGGGAGATACTATAAAGATAGGCGTAAAGGATAACGCGCTTATCGTTGAGTAATCCCACAAAACCAAACAGACCGCAGTGAAAACTACGGTCTGTTTCAGTTTGTCGAAAAACCTATTGGGTTTGGGGCGACAGCCCCAAAGCAGGGGGGCGGGGGCGCAGCCCCCGCATTCTCCCCCCTCCCTTTGGGAGGGGGGGAGGGGGGTGGGGTGCCTATCGCATAAGAAACAACTTTTTCAGCAAGCCGAAACAGACCATAGTGAAAACTACGGTCTGTTTTTTTGTATATCGGATAATGCCGTTGTAAGCCGCTCATTTTCCTCGTGAGTTCTGACGGCTATGCGGAAGAACCGCTCGTCCAGCCCGCGATAGTCCCGACAGGAGCGGATTGCAATTCCGCGCTTCAAGAGCACTTCCGCGAGGTCCTCCGCGCCCTTGAAAAGCAGGAAGTTCGCGCTTGAGGGGAACACCTCAAACCCGAGCCGTGAAAGCTCCCCCGCGAGGAAATCCCGCTCCTCGGCAATCAGCACCCGCGTCCGAGCGAGAAAGTCCGTTTCCGACAGCACCCTAGCCGCCGCTACTCCCGCCGCCTGTGCGGGAGCGGAAACGCTCCACGGCTGACCGCACTCCCGAACCGAGTGCGCACACCGCTCGTCCCCGAACAGGGCATACCCCAGCCGCAGCCCCGCCATAGCGCATATCTTCGTGAACGCTTTGATTACGATAACATTCGGGAACAGGCAATTCTTTGCGGAAAACCCGTCCTCCGCGAAATCCAGAAAGCACTCGTCCACCACGGCGATAACACCGCACTCCCGACATCTGCCGAGAATACGCTCCAGCAGCCGCGGCTCAATCACGTTGCCCACGGGATTATTCGGGCTGCACAGAAACAGCATATCTGCCGCGCTTATTTCGGGGAGAATGTCCTCGCCGAGCGCAAACCCGTCCTCCTCGCGGAGCTTGTGATACGAAACCGCGCAATCCCGCTCAACCAGCGCCCTTTCGTACTCCGAGAAGGTAGGAGCACAGAGAAGCGCCCGCTTCGGGCGGAGCGCTCCCACAATGCGGTAAATCACGTCTGCCGCGCCGTTACCGCAGACTATGTTCTCCTCGGGTACTCCCTCGTAATCGGAGATGGCGCGTGAGAGCGCCGAACAGCGCGTGTCGGGATAGTGCGTGAAGTCCGCTCCCGCCGCCGCTGCCCTCACCGCCTCGGGAATACCCAGCGGGTTCAGGTTCGCGGAGAAATCCGACTTCACCTCTCGGGAGTAGATGTCCCCGCCGTGAATTGCGCTCATATAACCGTTCCCTTAATCGTGGTGGGAATACCGCAGTTCATACGGATAACCGTGTCGGCGAATTCCGCGAGAATGCAGCTCTCGCGCCCCACCTCCTCGCGCCAGTCGCGCTCAAGCTTGTCAATCGGGATAATCCCGCTTCCGATTTCGTTTACTAGCACGATTACATCGGGATTTTTCGCGCACAGCTCACGAGCAAGGTTCCTCGGCTCGCCCTCCTCCAGAACGCGCTTAACCAGCGCCTCGAAGTGACGAACCGCGCTCGCGCTGAAAATCTCCTCAATATCGCAGGTTTCTCCGTTCAATATCTGTTCGCACGGAATGCACAGCAGTCCCGCCGCAAACTCCGTTTTTCCCTGATAAGCCCCGCCTACAATAAGTGTCATTGAAATTCCCCCTTTTGCTTTATTGTAGCATAAAAGAAGGAAAAAATCAACACTCTTTTTAATAGGTCAATGCTTTGCCAGCACGGTGACAAAGCCGTTAGCCTCCGCCGAGGAAATATCCGCGCCCACAATTTTCCCGTCAACCACGATAAGGTTGGCGTTAATCGGGACAACGGGATCGCCCCCCTCGTAATTCACAAGCCTGTAGGTGAACTTCTGCGCCTTGGCGGCGGCGTAGCGTTTAAGGTTGAAGCCCTGCTCCTTCTGAAGCGCGTTGTACTGCTCGTAGGCTTCGTCAAAGCGTGCGGGAATACGGATTTCCTCGATTTCATCGGGTACCGTGCCCGTCTGCCAGCCGAAGCTCTCTATGTACTCAATCCGCTTGGCGTTGGTCGAGCCGTCTATCCCCTGTGCGGACTGCACAAAAACGCGGCACAGCACCCACGCCGCCGCAAGACATAACAGCGCCACGCCTATCAGAGTGCTTTTCCCCGAACCCCGCCTGTCCTTAATGTTTTTCACAAGCATTCCTCCGCATATTAAATTGAGCGCGAGCCACCGCGCGTCCGTAAGAAGTATATTCGCGCATAACGCGGCAATATGCTATTTACTATATATGGGTATGCCCTAGGTGAATAGCTTGTCCGAAATCGGCGCAATTGTCTGATTTTTGCGAATATAACGCGCTTGTAATCGGTTTCTCCGTCCGCCCACCACACAATATATTGTGACAAATCGCCCAAAATAGTTTCTTTAGCTTTGTGTGAAATGCCAAAAATTTGGCTCTGGCATTTGCAAAAACCCATTTTCAGCCCCTTTTTTGTGCAATGTGACAAACCGCAGTTCGATTATTTGTGATAATTTTGTTCTTGTTGGTGAAAGTATATAAACCAACGAAAGAATAATTGTTAATTTAGGCTCTTTTATTTTTTTGCACATTTTGGTATTATATAAAAAGAGCGATATAGGCGGAGTTTGGAATTTGCAGACAGGTTCGGCGGCAGCAGCGGTCGGAACATCGGGCAAAAGCAGCTCCTCATTATACGACATTAAAGACAAGTTTCAGGAGGTTATCAGAATGGCTAGTTTATCAGCAAGAGGCATTTACAAGCGCTATCCCGGCGGAGTAACAGCTGTCAACGACTTTAATATGAATATCAAGGACAAAGAGTTTATCGTACTCGTAGGTCCTTCCGGATGCGGTAAGTCCACTACTCTGCGTATGATTGCAGGTCTTGAGGAAATTTCCGAGGGCGAGCTCTTCATCGGCGACAGACTTGTAAACGATGTTCCTCCCAAAGACCGCGATATTGCGATGGTATTCCAGACCTACGCTCTTTACCCCCATATGACAGTATTTGATAATATGGCGTTCGCGCTCAAGCTTCGTAAGGTTCCCAAGGACGAGATTAAGAAGCTCGTTCTCGAGGCTGCTAAGATTCTCGACATCTCCCACCTGCTCGAAAGAAAGCCCCGCGCTCTTTCCGGTGGTCAGAGACAGCGTGTAGCACTCGGCCGTGCAATCGTTCGTGATCCTAAGGTATTCCTTCTCGACGAGCCGCTTTCCAACCTGGACGCAAAGCTCCGTGCACAGATGAGAACCGAGATTGCAAAGCTCCACAAGAAGCTCGGCACAACCTTTATCTACGTTACACACGACCAGACAGAGGCTATGACAATGGGCGACAGAATCGTTGTTATGAAGGACG
>JBJESC010000388.1:0-1744 GCA_051882615.1 Oscillospiraceae bacterium | reverse complement strand
CACGACCAGACAGAGGCTATGACAATGGGCGACAGAATCGTTGTTATGAAGGACGGTTTCGTTCAGCAGATTGACAGCCCGATTAACCTCTACGACAGCCCTGTAAACAAGTTCGTTGCAGGCTTCATCGGCTCTCCGATGATGAACTTCATCGACGCTAAGCTGCTCTTCAACGACGGCAAGTACACCGTTGAGTTCGGCGAGGCTACCAAGTACTACATTGAGCTTCCCGCTGCTAAGGCAGAAAACGACGCTCTGAGAGCTTACATCGACAAGCCCGTAACTCTGGGTGTTCGTCCCGAGAACATTCACGATGAGGATATGTTCCTGTCCACCGCTAAGACCGGTAAGATTGAAGCGACTGTTGAAGTTACCGAAATGCTCGGTGCAGAGACATTCCTTTACCTCACCTGCGAGGGCAACAACCTCACCGCTCGTGTATCTCCCAGATGCACCGCACGTCCTCAGGATACAATCAAGCTCGCAATCGACCCGAACAAGATTCACCTGTTCGACGCTGAAGATGAGCACGCTCTCTTCTGATCAAGACAACGCTTCGGCGCGGCTTAATTATGCCGCGCCGATTTTTTCATTCCACTATAATCCCGCACAAAGGAGCAAAAAATGAATCCCGTAATTGAACAGCTTATCAACAATATAGAAAACGTAATCATAGGGAAACGCGACGTTGTGGTAAAGGTAGTCTGCGCGATGCTGGCGGGCGGTCACGTCCTGATTGAGGACGTGCCGGGAGTCGGAAAAACGCTGCTTGCGGAGACGCTCGCCAAGTCGGTGTCGGGCAGCTTCGGACGCATTCAGTTCACGCCCGACCTTATGCCCTCGGACGTAATCGGCTATACCGTAATCGACCAGCGCACCGGAGACAGCGAGTATCGCGCGGGCGCGGCGATGTGCAACTTCCTCCTCGCGGACGAGATTAACCGTACCTCCCCGAAGGTGCAGTCCTCGCTTCTTGAGGCAATGGAGGAGCTGCAAATCTCCGTTGACGGAATAACCCACAAGCTCCCCGTGCCGTTTATGACGCTCGCAACGCAGAACCCTATCGAGACCTACGGAACCTATCATCTCCCCGAAGCGCAGCTCGACCGCTTCCTTATGCGGATTTCGGTGGGCTACCCCGACCGCGCTGCTGAAATGGCAATGCTGGACAAGATGCCGCACAAGCTACCCGTGTCGCCCGTTATGTCGATTGAGCAGGTTATCGCTCTGCGCGAAGCGGTGACGCACGTTGCGGTTTCCGAGCAGGTTAAGGCGTATATTCTGATGATTGTGGGCGCAACCCGCAATCGAAACGGCGTAAAGCTGGGTGCTTCTCCGAGAGCGTCAATCGCGCTGTTCAAGGCGGCACAGGCAATGGCGCTGATGAACAATCGCTCGTTCGCCGTTCCCGACGATGTAAAGGCGGTAGCCTCGGCGGTGCTCTCTCACCGTGTAATCCTCGCGGCGGGACAGACGGAGTTCGAGTCGTCCGAACAGATTGTGGAGAGGATTCTTGCGGAAACTCCCGTTCCGATGTAACCGGCGTATGTGGATAATTCCGACAGATGGCTTTGCATATATCAACAAACGACCGAAGATATTCTTCGGTCGTTTGTTCTGTCAGTAATCTGCCCGACTTATGGGAATCTATCGTGTTCTTTATATAGAGAAAATATCAATTTTACAGTACACTCATTCCATAAACCTATTTGTTCAATACTGTCATAATCAAGCAAACCATAAT
>JBJESC010000387.1:0-7042 GCA_051882615.1 Oscillospiraceae bacterium | reverse complement strand
CAAGGAAAACGGAACGATAAATGCTGCAATAGGCAGACATAAAACCGACAGGAAGCGTATGGCAGTCTACCCGAATGGGACGGACGGTACTCGTGAAGCGATAACGCATTATTCCGTAATCCGTAATTATGCGGGATATACTCACCTTACGGTTCGTCTGGAAACGGGGAGAACGCATCAAATTCGTGTGCATACCGCATATATCGGTCACCCCGTGGCGGGAGACGAGGTTTACGGAAACGGTAAGCCTAGGTGGCTTCAGGGACAGTGCCTTCACGCGATTAAGGTAGGCTTTGTTCACCCGAGAAGCGGGGAGTATATGGAGTTTACAAGCGAGCTTCCCGAGTATTTCAAAAAATTCCTGAGAGAGCTTGGATAGGTTAACAATGGATTTTGCTAATGTTATATTAATGACCGATCTTGACGGCACTCTGTTGACGGACGACAAAAAAATCCTGGGAAAGGATATGGCGGCTATTAACAGATTCAGAGCCGGGGGAGGTCTTTTTACAGTAGCTACGGGGCGCAGCTATGCCATGGCGAAGCGCGCCGGAGAGGAGCTCGGTCTTGATATTCCTGCGGTGCTGTTCAATGGCGCGGCGGTGTTTGATTTCAAGACGGATAAGTTCCTGTGGCGATGTGAAATTGATAATAAAGCCTATGATTATGTACGGATAATTGGCGAGCAATTCCCGAAAATCGGTGCAGAGGTGCTGTGCGAGCAATCGGTTATTGTTCCGTATCTGAATGATACCGAGCAAATGCACCTTGATTGGGAGCAGGTTGACGCTGAGTTCCGTGATGTTTCGGATTTACCGAAAAGCGGCTGGCTGAAGTTCTTGTTTGCAGATGAACCCGAAAAACTGGATGTTGTTGAAGAGTTCGTAAGAAACGGCGATTTCGGCGGAGTGCATTGGATTCGCTCTGCACCGCTGTTTCTTGAATGTTTACCCAAAGATGTTGATAAGTCACGCGGATTTGCCGAGCTTATTAGAATTCTTGGTGCAGAGAAGCGTTTCACAGTTGCAGTAGGCGATTATATGAACGATATTGCAATGATACAGAAAGCTCAGCTTGGCATAGCTGTTGGCTCTGCTCATGAGAGCGTAAAGGCTGCGGCTGATTTGATAGTCTGCGATAATAACAGCGGAGCGATTTCGGAGGTTATCGACTACATCGAGAGGCTTTGATTATGAATAAGGTCGCTAAGGGTTTTATGATTGCAGGTGTTGTGCTGGCTTCGTTGGTAGCATTGATTATTCTCTGGGAAATTTTCTGTATTGTGGTAAATTACACCTGCGCAATTTTCAAAACTATGGACATAATGAACGGCTTCAGTAACACCCATGATATTGAGGTGCTGGATAATGTCACGTTTGTCGGAAATACATCGGGCACCGGTAATCACACCGAGGCGCGGTCAACGGTATTGGTTAACGCAACCGGCGAGGAGACTATTGAGTACTGGCTCGGAAGTGATTCTGAAAACAGTCGAATTTATCCCTTGTTCGAGAAAGTCCCCGAGGAGAAGTATGAACGTTGGGACAGAGAGCTTGAGCTTCCGTACGATAATTCAAAATGCTATGTTGTGGAGGTTTATAGCTCTGTGCCGTTCAGGGACAGTATTATCGGGCATTGATGGCGGGGCGTTTGCTCTTACATTCGGAATTGAAAAAATCGGTTTATGACCGTTTAATAGAAAAGATAAACCACAGGAGGTCTATATAAATGGACGCAAAACTTGTAAAAGAGCTTGAAATAGCTGCTGTTAAAGTGCGAATGGGAATAATAGAAGGCGTGCACAGCGCAAAGGCGGGTCATCCCGGCGGTTCATTGTCCTGTGCTGATGTCTTGACATATCTGTATATGCACAGAATGAACGTTGATCCCGCAAATCCTAAGGATCCTTCCCGTGACAGAATGGTACTTTCCAAGGGACACTCTGCTCCTGCACTCTATTCGGTTCTTGCTATGCGCGGATTTTTCCCTGTTGAAGATCTTAAGACTCTCAGAAAGATTGACTCCATAATGCAGGGACACCCCGATAGCAAAAAAATTCCCGGTGTTGACGCAAGCACAGGCTCGCTCGGACAGGGAATTTCCGTTGCTTGCGGTATGGCATTGTCCGCAAAGATTTCCTGCGATCCTTACAGGGTATATGCAATGCTCGGTGATGGCGAGCTTGAAGAAGGCGAGGTATGGGAAGCTGCGATGTTTGCTTCTCATTACAAGCTGGATAATCTTGTTGCAATTGTTGATAACAATAATCTTCAGATTGACGGTAAGATTTCCGATGTAATGTCTCCGTATCCTATTGATGAAAAGTTTGAAGCGTTCGGCTGGCACGTTATCAATATTGACGGTCACGATTTCAACAGAATTGAGAGAGCGTTTGACGAGGCTGAGACTGTTGTTCATAAGCCCACGGTTATTGTTTTGCGTACAGTAAAGGGCAGAGGTGTTTCCTTTATGGAGAATAACGTGGATTGGCACGGAAAAGCACCGAACGATGAAGAGTACAAGATTGCAATGAATGACCTGAACAACATTCTTGCAAGGCTTGAGGGTTAAGGGGGACACGGATATGGCAGACATTATTACGCGCGCAACACGCGAGGGATATGGCGACGGACTCTGCGCACTTGAAGAGGTGCGTCCGGATTTGATAGTCCTTGACGCTGATTTGTCGGCGGCTACTAAAACCGGAGTGTTCAGAAAGAAGTATCCCGAAAAGCACTATAATTGCGGTATCGCTGAGCAGAATATGATGGGCGTTGCGGCGGGAATTGCATCAACAGGAAAGCTCGTTTTTGCAAGCAGTTTTGCTATGTTTGCGGCAGGGAGAGCATTTGAGATTATCAGAAACTCAATTGCATACCCCAAGCTTAATGTGAAAATCGGCGCTACTCACGCAGGTATTTCGGTAGGCGAGGACGGTGCTACACACCAGTGCAATGAGGACATTGCACTTATGCGTTCCATTCCGGGAATGACGATTATCAATCCTGCGGACTACGTTGAAGCAAAGGCTGCAGTACTTGCTATGGCGGATTATGTTGGTCCTACTTACCTCAGATTTGGTCGTCTTGCGGTTCCGATTTTCAATGATGAGGCAACCTACAAGTTTGAAGTCGGCAAGGGCGTCACAATGAAAGACGGCAAGGATATTACCATTATTGCAACGGGACTGATGGTTGCGGAAGCTGTTGAAGCAGGCAAGGCTCTCGCAGCTCAGGGTATCGACGCTCGCGTTATCAATATCCACACCATTAAGCCCATTGACCGCGATATTATTATTAAGGCTGCTCGTGAAACAGGAAAGATTGTTACTGTTGAGGAACACAGCGTAATCGGCGGACTTGGTTCTGCCGTTGGAGATGTTGTTCTTGAGGAGTGCCCTGTTCCCGTAATCAAGATTGGCGTAAATGATGTGTTTGGACACAGCGGCGCGGCCAAGGCACTGTTGAAAGAATACGGTTTGACTGCTGAAAACATCGTTCAGGTTGTTAAAGGCGCTCTTGGCAAATAATCGGCGATTATAATTGATTGGCTTCGTGATTTTCATTGAAAATTGCGGAGCCTTTTTGTTTATTGTGACAAATTTATCCAAATTCGACACATTCTTGAAGTTAGTATGGTGTTTATTTTGTATAGCCCTTGAAAATCGGACATAAATATGGTATAATGTAATTTGGTAGATTGTGTAGTTACATTTCAGAAAAGAGATTACGGATACAGGGGGTATAACTATGGCAAAACAGAAGATAGCAGTGCTTTTTGGCGGAGTATCAAGCGAGCACGATATTTCTCTTCTTTCGGCATATTCCGTGCTTACACATATTCCCGAGGATAAATATGATGTTCTTTGCGTGGGAATTACCAAAAAGGGACATTGGATGTATTATCCGGGCGAGTATGAGAGCATTAAAACGGGCGAATGGGAGAATAATCCCGATTGCTGTACGGCAATTCTAAGTCCCGACGCTGTTCATCAGGGATTTGTAATCCTCGGCAACGACGGCGCTTATATCAGAAAGGTAGACGCGGTTTTCCCCGTGCTTCACGGAATGAACGGCGAGGACGGCTCTGTTCAGGGCTTGTGCCAGCTGAGCGGTATTCCGTTTGTCGGCTGTGATATGACCAGCTCGGCTGTTTGTATGGATAAGTCGCTCACTCATACCGTGCTTGATTCGGCGGGAATAAAGACCGCTAAGTATATGGCTATCTGTCGTGATTCGCTTGACGATATGGACAGAGTATGCGGCGAGATTGAAAATACGCTTTCCTATCCCGTTTATGTAAAGCCTGCAAGCGCAGGTTCGAGCGTTGGAGTGTCCCGTGCCGCTAATCGTGACGCTCTGAAAGAGGGCTTGAAGGTTGCATTTGCTCACGGACCTAAGGTTGTTGTGGAGCACGAGGTAAAAGGTAAGGAAGTTGAGTGCGCTGTTCTCGGAAATCGAGGAGATTTGATTGCTTCCATTCCCGGACAGATAACTCCCGCTGAGGAATTCTATGATTTCGACGCGAAGTATAAGCTTGGCACTTCCGTGCTTGACATTCCCGCTAAAATCTCCGAGGAGCAGATGAACACCCTGCGTGAGATTGCAAAAAAGGCATATAATGCGTGCGGATGCAGCGGTTTCTCAAGGGTGGATTTCTTCGTATCCGATGACGAGATTATTCTTAATGAAATCAACACTATTCCCGGTTTTACCTCAATCAGTATGTATCCGAAGCTGATGGAGAATATGGGAATTACATATTCCGCGCTTCTTGACAGGCTTATCCAGCTTGCGATTGAGCGCGGCGTGGAAGATTAACGCTTGGGAGTTCAGGAATGGAAAATTGTTCAATAACATTGAAGATTAAGCAGACCGCAGACGGTGTGACTGATGAAAGCGAGCTTTATACGCGCGGAGAATTCCGCTTTCATAAA
The DNA here is from genome assembly GCA_051882615.1 of Oscillospiraceae bacterium. Lineage (GTDB taxonomy): Bacteria > Bacillota > Clostridia > Oscillospirales > Ruminococcaceae > CAG-115. The sequence goes on along the minus strand of JBJESC010000387.1, from coordinate 2,106 downwards.
GGCTCGTATTATATTGATTACGACGAGAGCGAGGCAACGGGCTTTGAGGGAAGCCACGCACAGCTCAAGGTTGACGATAATGTCCTTACAATGACCAGAACGGGAAAGAATTTCACGGGTTTGGTTTTTGAAAACGGTACTCGTCATTTCTGCCATTATGGCACGGATTACGGTACTTGTATGGTGGGAATAACGACCTCGCTTTTTAAGCAGAATTTGTCCTCGGACGGCGGGGAAATCAGCCTGAAATATTCCGTTGACGTTAATGCGGGGCTTATGACGGAAAACGAATTGATAATAAAAGTTAAGATGCAATAAAAGTAAAGGAATGTGACAATAATGTATTATAACGCAGTTAGTGAAGCAAAATCCGAAATCAAGGAAATAATAATGTCGGCGCTTGGAGCGTTGGTGGCTGAGGGAAAAATTTCTTCCGAGCCTTTGCCTTCGTTCCAGATTACAATTCCTCAGGACAGCGCGCACGGAGATTTCTCCGCAAATGCGGCGCTTGTCAGCGCAAAGGCTCTTAAAACAAACCCCAGAGCATTGGCTGCTTTGATTGTGGAGAGCGCGGTTCTTGACGGAACAAGCTTTGAGAAAATCGAGGTTGCGGGACCGGGATTTCTGAACTTCTTCCTCGGAAATAAGTGGTTTTCGGACGTCGTAAAGAATACAATAGCTCTCGGAGCTGATTACGGTAAGACCGACCTTGGCGCGGGAAAGCGCGTTCTGGTTGAGTTCGTTTCCGCAAACCCCACAGGACCTATGCATATCGGTAATGCGCGCGGCGGCGCAATCGGAGACTGCCTTGCGTCCATTCTCACCGAAGCGGGATACCAAGCTGACCGCGAGTTCTATATCAATGACGCGGGAAACCAGGTTGCGAAGTTCGGAAAGTCGCTTGATTTGCGCTATATGCAGATTTGCTCCGAAGCGGGAAGAAAGCTGATGGAGGAAATTCCCGATAACGAAGCTTTTTGCCAGACGATATACAACAAGACTGTTGTTGATACCGAAGAAAAGCCTGCCGATAAGAACGCACCGTTCTATATGCCCGATGATGTGTACCTTGGTGTTGACATTATTGCCCACGCCAAGAACTACTTTGATTTGCACGGCGGCGACGAGCTTTCGAAGTCCGACGAGGACGCAAGAAAGAAAGCTCTCGTTGAGTATGCTCTGCCGATTAACGAGAAAATTCTTGAGGACGACCTGCTGAAATACCGTATCAAGTATGATAACTGGTTTAAGGAGAGCAGCCTCCACGCAAACGGCGCTGTTGCCGAGGTTATTGACCACCTCAATAAGGGGGGACATACTTACGAAAAGGACGGTGCTTTGTGGCTAAGAGCAACTGATTTCGGCGGCGATGAGGACTTTGTTCTTGTACGCTCCAACGGTTTCCCGACCTACATTGTTCCCGATATTGCGTATCACTACAATAAGCTCGTTATTCGTAACTATGACAGAGCAATTGACGTTCTCGGCGCTGACCATCACGGCTATGTCAAGAGAATGAGAATTTGCCTTCAGGCAATGGGAATTGATGAAAAGCGTCTTGACGCTGTAATCTGCCAGATGGTTATGCTTGTTCGTGACGGAAAACCCGTAAAGCTCTCCAAACGTTCGGGTAAGGCAATAACTCTGGCAACGCTGCTTGATGAAGTGCCGATTGATAACGCGAGATTTTTCTTCAATCTCCGTGACGCAAATACTCATCTGGACTTTGACCTTGACCTTGCTATTGAGGAAAGTTCCAAGAATCCTGTGTTCTACGTTCAGTACGCACACGCTCGTCTTTGCCGTGTAATTGAAAAGCAGGCGGAGAGCGGAGTGAAGTACGGTGGAGGAGAGGCTTCGTATTACGAGGAATCCGAGTTTGCACTCATCAGAAAAATCGCTGAACTCCCCGAGCTAATCAATGAAGCTGCTGCGGAATACAGTCCGTTTAAGCTTACGAAGTATATTTACGAGTTTGCGCAGATTCTCCACAAATTCTACGATTCCTGCGATATCAAAAATGCTGATGAAGCTACAAAGCTCTCGCGTCTTGCGCTCTGTGAAGCTTCGAGAACTGTCATCAAAAACGTGCTGACGCTTTTGAAG
>JBJESC010000386.1:0-1859 GCA_051882615.1 Oscillospiraceae bacterium | reverse complement strand
ATTTTTGGGTTTTCATTCCGCTGGTGATTGCGGCGGCGATGTTTTTTCTTCTGCCGTATTTCCCCGCGTTTACAGAATATGTGTGCTCGCGCGGATTGTTTAAAATTGTAACCGTACCGCTGGGATTTTTAAGCTCGCTAATTCCGATTTCCCTTACGGAACTGCTGGTGGTGATGGCTCTGCCGCTTTTGATTTTCGTGATAGTGCTGCTGATTGTGAAGCTGAAGAAAAGCAAATCCCGCGGGAAAACTTTGCTGAAAGCAGGGAAGATTACGGTGGCAGTGGTCTCCTGTGCTTGTCTGATGTATATGATTTGTCACGGGGCGAACTACTATCGCTATCCTATCGAACAGGTAATGGAACTCGATACATCGAAGAAAGACGCCGAGGACCTCTACAACGCTTGTATACGCCTTGCACAGGGTGCGGCTCAGGCGAGAGCGGAGCTTGGAATATCCGAGGACGAGTGCTATAAGTTCAGCGCCTCGTATTTTGAGGAGCTTACCCGCACGGGAAGCGGATATAAGCCTCTGGAGAAGGAGTATCCGTTCCTGTGGACTTCCGCGTTCCGACAGAAGCCCGTAATGCTGTCCGAACCGTGGTCTTATACGGGAATTGTGGGAATGTACTTCCCGTTCTTTGCGGAGAGCAACGTGAACACAGCTCAGCCCGATTACGCGATACCGTACACAGCGGCACACGAGAGCGCTCACGCACGCGGAATAGCCTTTGAGAACGAGTGCAACTTCCTGGCGTTCCTTTCCTGTATCAACAGCGAATATCCCGAATTTCGCTATTCCGGATATATGGAAGCGTTCAAGTTCTGCTCCAACGACTTGTATGCCTATGATAAGGAGCTGTGGGCTGAAACGCGGCAATACTGCACCAAGGGTATGATACTCGATTTCAACGAATACAATGAATACGTTGATAATCACAAGGGAAAAGTGATGGATACTGCGGGGGAGGTAAATGACTCATTCATTACCATACAGGGAGTCCCCGATGGCTCGTTAAGCTATAACCGAGTGACAGAATTGATACTTGCTTATTACCAGAAAAATCCATAATATTCCATAAAAAGGTTATTAAAGTGAAAATACCTTGAAAATTTCAAAAACCTACTTAACATTTCTGAAAAAATATGATATACTATCAATATATGGGCTTTTATTGATGTATAAAAGAGGTCATTTTCTATGAACAATAAATTTCGTTATATAAAAATCAAAGACGAACAGCCAAGGAAGAAAAAAGGCAGCAAGCGCAAAAAGGCAAAAGTAATGCGCGCTATCGGAAACACAATGACGGTGCTGGGCGTTACAGTTTCTTCAATGCTTCTTGTCCTGGTAATTATGATGTGCATTGTAGTTACGGTTGTGACAGTCTATATCCTTGACTTCAAGGATTCCAGCGTTGAGATTAACCTCAAAGAAACCGATATGAAGTATACGTCGATTATCTACGCATACAACGCCGATGGTCAGGAGGTTGAGCTTAAGCGTCTTGTTAAGGAAGAAAACCGTATCTGGGTGAACTATGAGGATATTTCGCCGAACATTATCAACGCAGTTGTCGCAAAGGAGGACAAGCGCTTCTGGGACCACAAGGGCGTTGACTGGCGCAGAACCGTAGCGGCGCTTTTGTACGATGTTCTCGGTACCTCAAAAGAGGGACAGGGCGGTTCTACAATTACCCAGCAGCTTATCAAGAACATCACCGAAGACGATAAGAAAACATGGGCGCGTAAGCTTCGTGAAATTTTCCGTGCGCTGGACGTAGAGGAGAAGTACAACAAGGAGCAAATCCTTGAAAGCTACCTCAACCGTATTGCATTCGGAGGTATGAACTACGGAATA
>JBJESC010000385.1:0-1860 GCA_051882615.1 Oscillospiraceae bacterium | reverse complement strand
GTTTGTTAGGTTCTTTTCAAGAACCTAACCCCGCTAGCCCTACTTGGGGGCTTCGCCCCCAAACCCCCATTATATGCCTTGGCTCCACCCTAAATAGGTTTTTCGACAGACTGTAGCCGACAGAAATGTCGGCTTTTTATTTAAACAGATACCTCATCTTCTCCATAAACTCGTCATCGTAGAACTTCTTGTAGTACCCGAACACCAGCTCGTAGAACTGCTCGTCCGAGAGCGCGGAGTATTCCCCGAAGATATATCCCGGGTAGCTCACCATAGCGCTGCACATCGACTTCGCCTTGTCCGTCTGTCCCGAAACCATTCGCGAGCAGATAAGGTCGTTCGCGTAGATAATCGCGGGAATGTGCTTCTTGGCAAGCTCTGCATCATAGTCGGGAGCGGCGAACAACTTGCTGAAATACGTCTTCACATACGGGTAGAGCGGCTTGTTTTTCGTCCTGATAAGGCGATTTAAGTCCTTGAACGATTTCCGCGCGGGCTGTTCCTCGTCAAACGCGTGGGAGAGGATTGCGGAGATGTTGTCAAGCAGGGCTATGGAGTTGCCCATCTCGCTGCCGTCCTTCATCATATAGTACGCCTTACGCGCGATAAGCAGAACCCGCGCTGTAACGCTCTTTTCGGATAGTCCGCCGAACACCTTCACCCCACCTTTCACAGTAATCCCCCGTTCCAAACGGAGCGGGGGAGACAGTCTGCCAATAAACCCTCATCTACTTCGTCACGCACCGGACGGCAGGCACCAAGCCTAGCCGTCCGGCGTGTTCCTCGTATCTGAGGGTTTCTCGACAGACTGTTTGGATTTTTTGATTAGGTCAATCCTTCGGAACGAGAACCGCATAGTTGCCCTCGTCGCGCTTATACACAACGTTAATCACACCGCTGTCTGCATCCTTGAATACGAAGAACTTGTGTCCGAGCAGGTTCATACGCAGAATAGCCTCGTCTACGGTCATAGCGCGGGCTTCAAACTCCTTGTAGCGGATAACCTCGTATTCCGCTTCCTCGGGTTCGGGGTCAAGTCCCGCAAACGCGCCCGCACGCAGGCTCTTTTCAACCTTGGTTTTCTGCTTTCTGATTTGGCGGATAATACGGTCTATGGTAACGTCAAGAGCGTCGTTCTTGTCCTTTGCCGTCTGCTCCGCACGGTAGATGATACCGTTGTAGCTTACGGTAAGTTCGAGAATAATCATATCGCGGCGCTCCGAAAGAGTAATCTTCGCGTCAGCCTCCTCGGGGAAAAATCTGTCGAGCTTTGCGTTGAGCTTCTGCTCCGCATACTCGGTGAAAGATTGAGAAAGATTGAGCTTCTTCGCTGTGATTGTAACCTTCATAAAATCAAGCCCCCTAGCTTTTTATTCCGACATTCCGCCCTTTTCGGGTGTAATGCCCGTTATCAATATTTTATCATATCCTTTAAAACATTGCAAGAGCGGAACTGTGATTTTAGTGATTTTGCACAAATTATGGAGGGTTTTTTTTACAAGGGAGTATTTGCTTAAGCTGAACCGTGCTTTAAAGTCGGGTGCTCTCTAACTCGTCATTCAATGGCTACTTAGAGCGCACAGCACTTCAGCTTGTTGAAAAAGTCTTTTTTCTGCGATAGACACCCCCACCCCCTGCCCCCTCCCCAAAGGGGAGGGGGTGTAGGAGCGGGGGCTTCGCCCCCTGCACCCGTTTTGGGGCTTGCGCCCCAAGCCCCAAAAGTTCTTTCGCGAACCTTTTTTGGCTTTCTGCGAAGAGCGCCCCACCAAAGCTCGGGCGGAACAAAGTGACGCACGAGCTTTGGTGGGGCTGCCCAAAACGACGGACAAAGTCCGTCGTTTGTTAGGTTCTTTTCAAGAA
>JBJESC010000384.1:0-7090 GCA_051882615.1 Oscillospiraceae bacterium | reverse complement strand
GTTCTGGGCGCTGATGCGTTCGCAGCTCTCGGCGGAAATGCGTCCCGCTTCATCGGCGTTCTCGGCGGTGTTCTGGAGCTTTGAGGTGATATTGTTGATGGTAGCGGACAGTTCATCAACCGCTTCCGCCTGCTGTTGTGTGCCGTTTGCGAGCAGCTGAGAGCCCTCGGAAATCTGGAGCGAGCCCTCCGCAACATCCGAGGAAGTGCGATTGATGTTGCTGATAATATCCGTTAATTGGGTTTTAATATCCACGAACGAGCCTGTAAGCTCTGCGAAATCACCTATGTATTCAACGTTGGGCTGAGCGGTAAAGTCGCCTGTTGCCATACCTGCAAGCACACTCTTGATGTCGGATACATACTCGTCCAGAGTACGGCTTGTGTTTTCAAGCGTCCTCACAAAGTCGCCCATTTCGTCGTTGGCGAGTGAACCGTTTGAAGCGGCTGTGGAAAGGATACCCTTGTTCATCTGCTCTGCGAGATGTTTCGCTTTGCTGAGCGGCTTAATCAGCATTTTGGTGGTTATATATCCGATAATGAATATCGAGCAGGAAATTACTATCAGAGCAACAATGATTGTAACTATTATCATTCGTGCGGTGAGCGCGTCGGACTCCTTCATCGAAACTCCCGCGAAGAATGAGCCGACCACGTTTTCGTTCAAATCAAGTATCGGCTCGTATACAACGCTGTGACGGGAGCCTACAACGTCCGCAATTCCCGAGTAGGTCACACCCTCGTCGATTACTTTCTTTGCGACCTTTTCGGACATATCCGTTCCGATAACACGTTCGCCGTTCTTGTCAACAATCGTTGTTCCGACGCGGGTTCTGCCTTGGAAAACTGTGGCTTCGGTATCAGTGTTGGTCTTAACCTCGTCAAGCCAATCGTTAGAGTCGAGGTACATTCCGACAACGCCGAAGAACTTGACAGCGCCTCCGCTTGTTATCGCCTGTCTGCATTGAATTGTAAGTCCCGCCTCGGAGTCAAGTACAATACCGTGGTAATCCTCGGCTTTTTTGTCAATCTCAAAATCTGCAAGGCGGAAATTATCCGATTTCCAGTATAACGTTCCGTCCGCGAAATAGTACGCCGCAAAGTCGCCCTCGCTTTCAATTTTCTGCTCAAAAAGCTCGGCGAGCCCATCGCTTCCCAGCATAAGCGCCCCTGAAACATCTATAAAATCAGCGGTGTCCTTAATGCGTTCAAGATGACTGTCAAAGCTCGTCTGAAGCGCATTCATACCCGAATGCGCCATTGTGTTCATAATTTTATTGCTCTGCGACATTGACATTGCGGCTGTAACAATGCTTACTGCCAGAACTGTAAGCGTAATACATACGATAATTGCAAGAAGAAGTTTTCTTCCGATTTTTGAATTCACAAAAAATGCTCCTTTCGTATTATCGTCAATGATAATTTATTTGTTTTCTGCAAGGCGGCGCAGGCACGTTTCTGCCGCTTCCATAACCTTGCTGTACTTTGCGTCCTCGCTGTCCACAACATTCTGGAAGAACCGCTGGAGCTTGGTGTTGGAGCTTTGCGTCAGCGCACGGTGGGAAACATAGTCGTGTGCCGCAATCAGCTCGGGGTTATCCATAACCGCAATCGCAAAATCTACAAATCGGCTGGGATTTGTAAATTGGAGGAAGTTGCAGGCGATTACTATGCTGGAGTAGAAATTAGGTGAAATGATTACCTCGCCGTTGCACTCTACATCTCCTGCCAGCAGGCAGTTAAGCTGCTCGTCCGAGAGCGACTTAATCGCGTATGCCGATTCCAGCATTTCACAGTCGGGCATAGCGTCCGCTTTCTCCAACACAACGCGCGGGAGAACATTATTGCTCAGCGTTTTCTGTGCGGGAGTGGAGAGCTTTGCGGTGATGACGTCAAAATGCGACGGCTTGTACTCGGGGAGGGTTGTAAGAACGGTTTTCAGCATCTCCTTGGGGAAGAGTTCAAGCGGAATTTTAATGGACGCACCGCGAAATCCCGTAATTCCTTCGGGATAGATTACTTTGGAAGCAGACTTGGGAGGAGCCTTTTCGGGAGCGTCGGAGCCGTCGTCTGCGGCTTCGGCGGTATCGTCGCTCTCTGCTGCCGCCTCGCTTACGGGAGGCGCGGAAATATCAATAGGTTCAACGTATGGAGTGCAGATTTTCTCAATAACCAGGCATCTGAACGGAACTTCCTGTTCAACGCAGGCAACTGCTTCGTGATGACCTTTCAGAAGCGCCGAATGAAATCCCGAGAGGTGGTAGGCGATTCCCTGAACGGAACGGTTTTCTACATCGTCCAGAAGTCCTGCTGCTATTTTCGGAAGATAGTAGCTGAGCGGCTGCGTCGGAATAAGAAAACAAGGCTTAAAGACGTTGTTCTTGATGAGATGATTTTTCTCTGCCGTTCCGTGAACGTCGTGAGGGATATTATATCCTCCCCAGAAGAAAACGCCGTTTCCGTCCGTGGGATAATACTCGGCAAAATAAATCGCGTATATTCCGTCCTCCAGCAGGCAGAGAATTTCGCGGATTGCAGTAAGGGGAGCTTCTCCGTTATTGAGCTTCAGAAAAGCGGAATCAATTGTCTTTTTGATTTCGCGGTCGAAGGTTACATATCCGGGGCAGAGCGACACAATTTTGTCGGTTTTCTCGCTGCCGTGGTTGGGGCAGTTGATGTTGATTACGGGGTTGTTTCCTATGTAGAAGAGCCTTGTTTTACTGCCGACGGCGTTTTGTCCGAGATAACCTGCGCTGCAGGTTCCTATGAGGGCTTCGCCGTTCTTCACCGAGATAATAGTGGCGTCTGTGCCGCCGATTGTCAGGACTTCGGATTTGATTTCAACGCTCACGATACCACTCCTTATCTTTGCTCCAGATGAAGCGCAATTATATCCGCAACAGAGCCTACTTGTTTCTTGTTAAACGCCCTTTTGGGGATATATGCCGCGGGCGCGTTGTTCTTGTAGAGAATGAACATCTTGTCCGACTCTACGAAGTAGTCCATCTCGCTCCAGGGGATAAGGTCTCTGTTCTGATAAACGCAGGACTCGCAGGTTGCAAACCCCGCACGGCTGATAACGAATGTGAGGGGCTGCCTTGTTGCTAAATCGGCGCTGCACATACTCTTGACCTTGGCTTTTGCAACCATGTGCGTGATAATATACATCAAAAGCGCCAGAATGCCTCCCGAAACCAACGAAATCGGGATGAAATAGAGAATGTTGTCGCGGGTAATTCCAATCAGGTAGTGGAGTATGCCCAGAACGATTAAAGCAACCAGCACTGCGACCAGCCACAGGAATTTCATCATCTTGAAGTTTAACAGAGCGATGAAGGACGAAGCGGTTTCGTTTTCGTCGAGCACTCCCTCGCCGATGTATATTTCTTTTCCTGCGGAGCACTCGCAGTAAGAGCTTTTCAGGGGGAACATACGGCGCTCGTGCTTATAGGTGAAGCCGAAATCTTTCTGTTTACATTCGATAATGGTAATCGCCTTGAGCAGTTCTTCCTCTGATTTGAACATTTTACTTGTAAGCACAAAGGATTTTGTTCCGGCTGATATTTTGATTTCCCGCTTGGAAACATCGACAGCGTTCACCAAGTCCCAGCTGTAAACCAAAGGCAGATTGTTTCCGGGCAGAAATGCGGAGAACACATTGCCGATTATATAAACAGCAGCTGTTTTTTCATCGCAGACGGTAACAGCGGTTAAGTCGCAGAAAGCCAAAAAAACACCTTCTTCCAAACCAAGATACTATATAAATATATTATACCATAATCTATTACAAAAAGAAAGGGGGTTTTGAAAAAAAGTTTGTTTAAAATAATTAAGAAAGCAGTAAACTGTATTGAAGCGCGGCGCGGTTCCGAAAAACAAAAACAGGAAATCCGAAGATTTCCTGTTGTAATCTGCATTCACCGCCTTGCCGTAAGATGCAATATAAAACCCGCAATAGCAGGACGGGTAAGATCGCCCAACGTGTTCACGCTCCCGCCAGCAATTCCCGAAAGGGAAAAGGAGGTCTGCAATCCGACGCCGGAGCCGAAATCCCTATTTAAACTTGTTGGATCATACTAACACACATAAGCAAACAAGGCAGTAAAATAGCTTTAATAATCTCCCAAAAGAGCGGGAGAGGCAACGGCGATTAATCCCGCCGTTCGATATTATTGTTCCGAGTACAATTTTGATTATGCATCGGGGTTTGTTGGTTTATTCTTCCGCGTCGTCCTCAATGTCCAATTCGGGAAGCTCGGAAAAACGCTTGAGGAACATCTCGCCTGCGGCGTTGTATTCCGCGTCATCGTCAACTGTGGAGAGCATAGGCTCGCCGCTTTCGTCGGATATTTCTTTGAGTACCACAAACTCGGAAGCGCCCTCTTCCTCATCGTAATCTGCGGGAATAAGCGCGTAATAGGTTACGCCGTTCAGTTCGGCGCGGTCAACAAATTCAAAACGTGTGACATTACCTTCCTCGTCTTCAAGCTCGATAATGCCCTCGTCCTCATCAAGAAATGCGTCGTTGTTTTCAGCAGCCATTTTTTCAGCTCCCTTCCGATTATTCGGGCTCTTTGAAAAAAACGAACCCAACAATAATATTTTACACCATTCACGCGCGGTTGTCAATAGTAAAATCTTGAAAAATCCCGCTTTTAAGCCGATTTTGCCCATAATCATTAAAAATTGCTAAAATGGGGTGAAAAAATATATACAAAATGCTATGTAAAAAATTAAAAACTTCTATTGACTTTATACAAAAAATGTGGTATTATGTACTCAAGGAAAGGAAGCCGAGGACAAGCCGGGAAGCCGGTACGGCGACCAACCGAAATTCACGAAAGGAGAGTCACTCCGATGGGTTGCTGAGTTTGAAGCCGCGGGCAAGGCGATTGAAAATGTAACTAAGCCCTAATCTTTGAAAGAGGTACACTCCGATGGCTCGATAATTGAACCAAAGAATTTAGCTTTAAGCAGAAAGGAAGCGAGTCCGATGGAAAGTTCTGAATCATCTATACAGTGTCTGCGGAGTCGCAGCCCGATGCTCAGGTGATGAATATGACGTGATGATATGCACGGAGCTTTGGCTCCCTTGCAGGTGCATAGTCCACGGTAACGAGGCGTTTAGCCGATGAAATACCCGAAATCGGGAAACCCGCAGACAATATTTTCCGCTTTACGCGTTTACATAGATAAGCTCTGAAGAAATGAGGTGGTTATCATGTACGGGATAACGAAGGTGGTTATTAAATAGCGCGGGAGGTAGATTCCAATGTCTCTTGAAAGTTCTTGATAAAAAGAATCTTGACAAGGAGAACGGTCCAATGTAATGCTTGGAATTTCAAATCGAATTACAATTGAATATAACGAAAGCCCCGCATAATGTGGGGCTTTCAGACTGTCGATAAAGGCACATCTGCTTCGTCAGTGCATTGTCGGCAGTGCAAACACGACGTTTGCAGGTTGCCACAAAAGGGCGGCAAGGACGCCGCCCAACAGATGGCAACCAATACAAAGCCTAGTCGTGGGGCGCGTTCCTAGCATCTGAGGGCTTCTCGCCAGCCTGTTTTTGGACTTTTTCGACAAGCTCAGCCCCGCATAATTGCGGGGCTTTTGATGTGTCGGGAAAATCTGCTCTGCGGATTGCAAAGCAAAAAGCGCGGTCAACAACCGCGCTCTTTCATCATTTAAATCAAATTAAACGGCTCTCTGAACCAGACCGGAACGAAGGCAGCGAGAGCAAACGTTAACTCTGCAAGGAGTTCCGTCTACGATAGCCTTTACCTTCTTAACGTTCGGCTTGAAGGTTCTGTTGGAACGTCTGTGAGAGTGGGATACCTTGATTCCGAAAGCAACAGACTTTCCGCATATTTCACACTTTGCCATTAAAAACACCATCCTTTCCAGAGTTGAGTACAATTATCACATAACATAAGATATTATATCAGAAATCAACCCAAAATGCAAGCACTTTTTTTATTTCGGTATGTTTTTCGTGATTTTTCACAAAAACCTGTCCGAAAAGGCTGTTAAAACAGTACAAATCCTACTTTTTTCTGAACCTTCTGGAGGGTTTTTCTGGAAGCCTTGTATGCCTTTTCCGCGCCCTTCTTCATACAATCCTCAATGTAGGTTTTGTCTGCGGTGATGCGCTTGAACTCGTTCTGGAGCGGTGCGAGCTTGTCTGCAACCGCTTCTCCGACTGCGAGCTTGAACTCTCCATAGCCCTTGCCCCTGAACTCCGCCTCTATCTCCTCAAAGGTCTTGCCTGTAACTCCGCCGTAAATGGACATAAGGTTTATTATTCCGTCCTTGCCCTCACGAGCGCAGACCTCGGTTTCGCTGTCGGTTACCGCACGCTTGAACTTGCGGATTACCGTGTCCTTGTCGTCCAGAATCCATACGGAGGCGTTGGGGTTTTCGTCCGACTTGGACATCTTCTTTGTGGGATCCTGAAGCGACATTACCTTAGCGGTAGCCTTGGTGATATAGCCCTCGGGCATTGTGAATACATCGCCGTAAATGCCGTTGAAGCGCTGAACGATGTTTCTCGCAAGCTCCAGATGCTGCATCTGGTCAACTCCCACGGGAACAAGGTCAGCCTGATACAGCAGAATATCCGCCGCCATCAGAACGGGGTAGGTGAACAGTCCCGCGTTGATGTTGTCGGGGTGCTTTTGCGACTTGTCCTTGAACTGCGTCATTCTCGAAAGCTCGCCGAACTGCGTGTAGCAGGACAAAATCCACGATAACTCGGAGTGGTTGGGATTGTGTCCCTGGACGAACAGGGCGGATTTCTCGGGGTCAAGTCCTGCAGCGATAAGAAGCGCGTAGCTCTCCTTAATCTGCGCACGGAGCTTTACGGGGTCCTGTCTTACCGTGATGGAGTGCAGGTCCGCTATTCCGAAAAAGCAGGTGTAGTCGTTCTGGAACTTAACCCAGTTTTGCATTGCTCCGAGATAGTTTCCCAGATGGGGAGTATTTGTAGGCTGAATAAGGCTCAGCATAACCTTCTTCTGTTCTTCCATAATTGTATCCTTTCGTAATTGAAGTTTTGAGATTCAAAAACCGACGCAGCGTTTCTCTCAATC
>JBJESC010000383.1:0-7099 GCA_051882615.1 Oscillospiraceae bacterium | reverse complement strand
ATCTGTTCGCCTATCTCCCAATAAGCCTGTACCATTGCTGAATTAACAGCAGTATATATTTTGCTTTGAGCCGAAATAACGCTTTTGCGAATATTCGTATAGGTTTCATTTCTATCTGCGGGTAGCGATTCGGAGTTATTTATTACAACATTATTATCCGGCATACTGCACCTTCTTCCTTAATAGTCACTAGCTATATTTTATCACAAAAAAGTATGTTTGTAAACAGCATTATTGCTTTTTTTGAGGAGTTTAATATGTTTAATGAAGAAATCAAGATAAAATCCGACGACGATACAAACCGTCCTCGCAAACCTCCCAAACTGCTTATCTTTGGAATAGCAATAATAAGCGGAGTTACACTAACGGCACTCCTACTAAGAGTATTGATGTTTATTACCGGCGCTTTATAAGCGCTTGAATTCCGTCAGAACTAACCCTCTATCTTTGGGGCATGGTTTCTCGTTTCCATGCCCCTTTTCTGCTGCAATGGCGGAACAGGCATACGCTGCGGATTTAGGCTCCGTATTCTGTGGGTTCAACTCCCACTTGCAGCACCAACTCATATTTATATAGTATATCAAGAATTGAGGTGATAAGCGAATGATTGAAAAGATAGCTGAATACATAGTTGAAACGGGTATTAACAGCACAACAACGGGCAACTGGCACATTGACTTTGACGAGATAAATGCCAAGTTTGGCACAACTCTCCCCGCCGATAACGATGTTCTTGAAAAAGTGCAGGATTACATCTTTTCAGAATACCCCGACAAAGTGGTTGAGATGGACTGCTCCGAGGATTTTGATTTGATATTTTACACGGATTGTTGCCCGAACTACATTGAAGAAAACGAGCCGTAATCGGCAGAAAGGAAAAGACTATGAATATCAAAAAGGAGAACTACACCAACCTCCCCGACTATTTGAGAGCGCTTGTCAACTACAACTGCGGAGGGCAGAACCCCATAAGAAAACACGAGCTTGTCCGTTTTGCGGAAACTGTTGGAATAAAGCTGGATTCCCGCGCAAGCAAGGACGAGTATTTCGTTAATCTTTGCAAGGTTGTCAGCCCCTCTGATATAGCAGCTGTTTTCCGTATCGGCGCGACCGAGGAGGATTTTCAGCGCAAATTCAACATTACGCACGACAATTTCATCGTCCTTGTTTCAAAGGGATGTATTCGCCCTATGATGAAGAACGCTAACGGCAAGGACGCTCTTTACAATTTAGCCGACTACTACTGCCTGACAAATGAGAAAGTCGCTGCGATATTATGCTCTGATGACGCTGATTCGCCCGACAGTGAGGATTTCGGAATCTACTGTTCAGAAGTGATTGATGAAGTAATAGCCGTGTTAGAGCGAGCTTCCGATGAAATCACCGACATTCTGAACGCAGAAACTCCGGAAGTCCGCGCCGTGGTAGTAAACGCTCTTGTTGAGAACGCACTCCTCAACAATATAGAATAAGGAAACGGATTAACACAACAATTATGGGGCATTGTTCAAAAAGCAATGCCCCTTTTTACAATGGAGACAACATGAACCTTTCAAATATAAGCAAACACGCGAAAGCCGCCAGAAATGCGGATACAAAGCGTATTGATACAACGACAGCGGAAACCAAACAGCCTGCCTATGATAGTCCGGCTGTTGATTATATACCCGACACATTCGTACCCGACGAGGTACACACAGAGATACCCGATGAGGTACTGATGGATATGACGGAGCTTGATATGCGTGAGGCTGCCGAGCGAAAAGCCGCAGAGGAAACCAAAACTGCCGAGCAGAGTAAGCCAGCCGCAGCATTGCCTATCGAAACTGAGTCTGAGCAATCACCGCCCGATTTTATCGAGCCTGCCCCTCCCAAACCAGAATACATATCCAACGAGGACTTGAAAGCGTTCGTCAAGAATTTCGTGAACAAGTACTTTCCCATAGACGATATGCCGATTGATATATCGCGGTTAATCCCCTATCACGATATGATGTTTGCACCGCTTGACAAGCAGGCTATGAAACGGCTGTGTGACGAAATTGCCGATGAGGGAATGTCTGAATCATTGCTTGTAATTTCTGCCGATGACGGCATTTACAAGATAATCTCCGGTCACAACAGAAAACAGGCAGCTATTACGCTTGGCACATGGTCAAAGCTGTATTGCAGAGTCGGCAGAAAGAGTGTTCTCACGGACGAAATCTGTCATCAAGTGATGGCAGTAACCAACCTGTTTCGCGCAAAGGATATGACGGCGCTTGAACTCATTAAGACGATAGCCGTACTGGAAAACTGCGAGGAAATCAACCACAGAATAAGCTATTTCACCCGAATACCCGAAGATGACCTAGAAAAGCTCGCTCTAATCTCGGATATGAACCTTACGATACTGAACATAGTCGGTCCTGTTATTCCGCTTGATGTGGCAGTAATCATTCGTGACCTTGACCGTAAATATCAAGAAATGCTTGCACAAGCCCTTATCAGTACCGACAGAAAGCTGACCGCCAAAGTTGCCGCAGATGTTATGGACGCTGCCCTGCATAAGCCATCCGGCAGTAAGGACGCGATCACAACCCAGCTTATGCGGGACATCGTAACGGAAAAGCCAAAACCAGCGCCGAAAATCAGAATACCCGACTCCGTGCGTGAGCGTTGGTTCCGCGGAAAGACAGCGGATTTCGCAGAGCGAATCATCGCAGAGGCGCTTGAAGAATACTTTGCAAAGCATACGGACATAGAGGTAGAATAATGCGCAGAAACAATACATCATTTATCGAAGCGGTGGAGATAGTCACCTCTGCTGTGATTATCTCCGGAATAATTGTAGGAATACAGCAGTTCTTCTAAACAGCGAGGTAAAACAATGTCATCAAAATACGATAAGGTCGAACAGCTTTACCGTCAGCTTATCCCCCGTCTTTCACGCACTGCTTATTGGGATAAAATGCTGCGGCAGATTGCCCCGTTCTGGAAACTCGCAAACTTTACAGAGGGTATGCTGCTAACCGAACAGCTGCCAAACGCAACAGCGGTCGCCTCCTTTGAGCAGTGGAAGAAGATGGGGAGATTTGTCAAGTTCCGCGAAAAGTCTGTTCTGATTTTCGCAAGCGAATTTGACACCGAGGTCAAATACCTGTTCGATATTTCCCAGACCTACGGAAACGCGATAACTCCCAAATGGGAAATGAACGAACGGCTGGCTAACTGCATTATCACCAAATATAATGCAGATTTTGGTGAAAATGTAACAAACTTGCAGTCTGTAATCTCGAAAAGCCTTGACAAAAAATTAGTTAGCATATATAATTATATTTGCAAGGGCATACCTTCGGCGGCGACAGACAGCAGGGTAAGACAGCTTATCTACGACTCCGCGAAAGTAATCTGCATGACGCGCTGCGGTATCGACCCTTCCGAGATAAAGGCAGACTTCTCTAACATCGAATTGCTGAAAAAAGAAATTTCGAGGATAGAGATAGGAAACGCCGGTTTTGAACTTGCCAAGCAGGTATTGCGAGAAATCGACAGAATGGTAAGGAGTGAAATCAATGAGCGAAATAATGATGAATACGATGTTCGCGGACGACATCTGCGAGATTCCCTACATGGAGAAGAACGGAGTCTATTACGCGAAGATGGACAGCTACGGCAGGAAGGACATGAGCGTACTGGCTCTGAAAGCCCTCGATATGATGGCGGAGCTGGACAGGACGGTTCTTCAGTGCATAAACATGAGCGGGCTGTATCGGACGATATGGCAGGAAATCGCTCAGAAAGCGGAGAACAGCCGCAGCGAAACGCTGGAGGCGCTGAAACAGAAAACACGATTCAGCCCGAACACCGAGATGAGAGAGCAGCAGCTGACGGAGATATTCACAGCGGCGCAGAACTCAGCATGGGATACAATCAGGAACTGCGTGAACTGGCTGATAGCGGAGTGCCGGTCGAGGAACACGATAGCGGAGCTGAGTACGATAACCCTCTCAATGATGACGGCGGCATAACCGAAACAGAAACAACCGAATATGAGGACGAGGTGGATTTTTCAGACGGAGAATCCGCCTCTTTCCTTTATGGTGAACAGTTTTCTCTGTTTGAGACCGAACCGCCCGCTGCCGAAACAAGCAAGGAAGAAAACAACGCCGCGCTAATTGATGTTATCATGGGCGGCACAGGGTTTGAGGGCGGAAAATGGCGCGTTGACGCTTTCTATAAAACCGAAAATCCCTCTATTGACGAACTTGCGGCTTTTCTTAAAAAGGAATACGGCACAGGCGGCTCGTCAAGCCGCACGGATAACTTTAAGTTCTCCTGGTATGACGCAAAAGGTATCAATATTACCATGAACACCGGCGAAGATGTTCTGTTCAAATGGAACACCGTTGCAAAAGTGGCTGCAAAGCTGCTTGCCAACGACGAGTACATCACGCAGAAAGACAAGGACGACCGACTTAAATCCTGCGTCTACCATGCCAGATACGGTATTGACCACCGCGACTCATACGATATTAAGGTACAGGAAGAAGCCATCGCTTACCTTGATTCTATCGGTTATGATTATTGCATTGGCGAGGAAAACGGCACAGGCTATTACCTTTTTCCCGACTCCGTATGCGTTGTTAATCTCCTGCGGACAAATCAAGCTGACAGATATGTTATCTGCGCTCCGAAATGTACGCTGTCAGACGATTATTTGAGCGAACACAATATCACATTCCTTAAGATAGGCAGAGATGTCGCCTTAAGGGATATGTGCTATTCGTCAAATGACAAGCTGCTAAAGGAAATCAAAGCCGCAATGGACGCAGAACCGGGACATGATGTCTCGTTTCCAACTCTAAAAGAGCAGCTCATCAAGCGCGACTTTTATTATCGAGAGCTTTACGAGGCGATACGAAACGCCGAAGAAGTCCCTCTCATAAATACTCATGAGGTCGGGGATAAATGCTATACCATAGAGGCCGCAGACTCCTTACGGTTTGAGAATTGGAAATTAGTTCCCGATGGGACAGGCTTTATTCTCCGAGCAGACAACATTGGCTTTGGCGGCACCCGCGTAGTTGATTGCTTTATTCAGTCATTTAAGGATATTGACGCGACTATTGACTACCTCAACAGCCATGAGCTTGAAATTGAAATCGAGATTGCTGAAAAAGAAAATGCGGTTTCGGCTGAACAGCCTGCTCCGAGCGTTCCCAATAATGACAGCATAGGTTCAAAGAGTATCGACAAGCTGATGGTCGGCGATGTTATTGAGTACGGCGATGAAACATGGAGGATAACCGATATTGACGGAGACTTCATGCTCTGTCTTGAAAATCTCGGCAAATACAATAACCTTGCGGCTGAATCAATTGTCGGCAACTGGAAAGATAAAATAATAAAAGGCGGTGGGTTTAAACTCATATCCTCTGCCGTGTCTGCCGAAGTTCCAGCAGAAACGGGACAAGATGTCTCGTTTCCGGAGGAAGAACCTGCTGTCGAAGAAAGACCAAGACCGGAGAATTTCGTTATCCCCGACGATTTTGCTTACTCTCACGGCAAAAAAGCTAAGTACCAAGACAACATCGCTGCCATAAAGCTGCTTAATCTGCTTGAAACAGAAAAGCGCTTTGCAACACCCGAAGAACAGCTTATTCTGGCACGATACAGCGGCTGGGGCGGCATTCCCGAAGCCTTCGACAAGGAAAACGACAGTTGGAGCAGCGAATATACCGAGCTAAAAAATCTGCTGTCTGAAACCGAGTACCGAAACGCACGGGCAAGCACAAACACAGCTTTCTACACAGACCCGTTAATCATCAAGTCGATATACAAGGGTCTGGAGCATTTCGGTTTCAAAAGCGGGCGCATACTTGACCCCTCAATGGGTACCGGCAACTTTTTTGGCAATATGCCCGAAGAAATGCGCAATAACAGCACCCTTGACGGCGTGGAGCTTGATACTCTTACCGCAAGGATAGCGCATTATCTCTATCCCCTCGCAAGCATTCAGAACAAGGGCTTTGAACGGGCAAGAATAAACACGCCTTACGATGTGGTTGTCGGCAATGTTCCCTTTGGTGATTTCAAGCCTTATGACCAACAGTACGACAGCCAATTCCTTATCCACGATTACTTTTTCATAAAGTCGCTGGACCACCTCAAACCGGGCGGTATTGCCGCGCTTATTACCTCAAAGGGTACGCTCGACAAGTACCAATCACAGCCTAGAGTTGAGATGTTGAAACGAGCCGAGCTTATCGGCGCAGTTCGTCTGCCAAACAACGCTTTTGAGTCGGCGGGAACAGAAACGGTAACAGACATTCTTTTCTTTCAGAAAAGAGATACCGTCCTTTCCGACGAGGAAGTCGAGGATATGGATTGGAACAAGGACGCTCCGTGGGTAACTGCCGGAGGCAGCCTAAGAGTCGGCGATGTCTGGTATCAAGGAAACCGATACTATGAAAAGCACAGCGACAATATCCTCGGCGAAATGAAAGAAATAACAGGTCGTTTCGGGCGAGAGATTACCGTTATGCCGGTCGGAGATTTGCAGGAGCAGCTTGACGCGGCTATTTCCCGAATGTCGGCGACCTTCTCCGCAGAGCCAACCATTGAAGAAATGGACGAGGGCGAGATTGAAGAAATCTCAATACCCGATGGAGTTAAGCCGTTCACCTACTACATTGAGAATAACAGGCTCTTCTTTGCGGACAACCGCACAGCAAAGCCATATTCCGGCGACGCCAATTCAGAAAAAGCAATCAAGCTGATGGTTGAGATAGTTCAGCGCTATGACCATATCATCATGAGTCAGCGCAGCGGCTGCTCAGACGAGGCGTTTGAGAGCGAACGTATTGCGCTCAACAATACCTATGATATGTTCGTCCAGAAATACGGTTATCTGTCCTCTACGGCTAATCAGCGCAGGTTTGCCGATGATGTACGCAGCCCGAAACTGTTTTCTCTTGAAATAGAAACCCGCGACGAGAACAACAAGGCGGTCATCAAAAAGGCGGATATTTTCTATGAGCGCACCGTAAATCAGTACCGCAACCCAACCCATGCTGACAGCGCTATCGAAGCTATGCACCTCTCCCTCAATCTAAAG
>JBJESC010000382.1:0-7114 GCA_051882615.1 Oscillospiraceae bacterium | reverse complement strand
CGAGAAGTTATTTCCTACTCCGTTTCATTAAGTCCTAATATGGAACAAGTTAGAGAAATGCTCGATGGTTTGTTTGATAAGCTGCCTGATGATGCAAGCCCATTGTTTCATTCGGATCAAGGTTGGCAGTACCAGCACGCAGAATACCAACGCCTATTAGCTGAACACAACATTAAGCAAAGTATGTCCAGAAAAGGAAACTGTATGGACAACGGAGCAATGGAAAACTTCTTCGGCAGGCTTAAGATTGAAATGTTTTATGGCGAAAAATTCGAAAGCGTTAACGCTTTCATTGATGAATTGAAGAAATACATTCATTACTACAACAATGAAAGAATTTCTCTTAAACTAAAAGGAATGAGCCCGGTGCAATACCGAACTCATTCTCAAAATATTTAATACATTTTTTGTCTAAACTTTGGGGTTCACTTCACCCATCAGGGGCTTTTCTATTTAATAAAGAAAGGAGAGATTTATATAAATGCAATTTAAACATAAATTCATACAACGCATTACAGCCGCTGTCACAGCCATAACTGTCTCCGTCTCAGCATTATCTATCACTACTTTAGCATGGACAGGAGAAAGCTCGGGCGGCTCTGTCGCTGCAAACTACGGAGATTATCCTTATGGATTTTCCCCAAGCAGAAGTGCGTCATGGCGAGTGGACTTGTATGTATCAGCCAACAACGATGGTAGAATTAAACCCGAAACAGATTCCATTGCTTCAGCAGCTTTGCCTTGGGTAGGTGCAGTTCTGTTAACTCCTACCACAAAGGATACTTTTATTCAATGTGATTACACCGCTGAGCGTAAACCTTTAACAGCTGCATACAAGGTCACAAAATACGAAAACGGCTATCCTGTGGGTGAGGAATATAATCTCCCTCATTGTTATGAAATGAAACCCGATACAAAATTCATGGACGACCCTGTCTCAGGCAAACGCGTCTTTGTTGTGAAAGACACTTACGGCTTGCCAACAGAACACGATGCAGTAACAGAAGCCAATTACGAAAGCAAAGTTAAAAACATCATTGAATCCAATGACTTCACCTATAAAGTAATTGACGAAATCACCAAGGACATGGGCGGCTCCAAGGCGTTTTTGCAAAATGTCATACCGAAAATTAAAGGCGCACCACTTGCCAAACTTTCTGAAAAATATCAAGAATATATGGCAGGAAACTGCGCATCCGAAGAAGTCATGAACCTTATCAGACCCGATAAGGAAGAGTGTATAGTAGAGTGGGCATGCGTAGTAACCTCAATGACTTCATATCGTGAAGGCCACTCCGGCTGCGTTGACGGTTCTTCTCACGATGGATACGACTGTTCATTCTGGGAAATGAATCTAAAGACCTCAAGCGGGTTTGAACCTGCAATCCGAGGTAACGACACATTCGGAAAGTGGTTTGTGCTCGACTCATGGTGGTCAGCACAATACAACCAAACAACCAAAACGCTTTATACAGACTCATCTTATTTAGCAACATTAGACAGTATGCACCTCTATGTCCGCAAAGGCGGTGAGATGATTTACAATTCGGGCGTCCATAAACATGGTGGTAGCCTAGAATTGTATAAAACTAACGGTAAGCTTCACGTAGAAATCTATCGTTTAGTAGCAAACGTTGCTATGCTCACTCATGATACGCACGATGGTACAATATACTGTGGAGTTTACACCTCAAAGGGGTTCTCAGCCACAGACTTTGCCAATACCTCTAGAATGAATGAAGAAAAGATGGCTAAATACGGCGGTATCTCGGTTTACAAAAACACAATCCCCGACCCCGGAATCCCCGTCTTCTACTACGAATACGACCCCAACACCAACCAACCCACCGGCAACGTATTCACCGATACCTTCCAACCCAACGGCGACACGACCGCGAAGTTCCAACCCTCCGAAGCCCACGGCATTCCCATCGCCGCCGAATCCCACAAGGTGAACGACAAAAAACGGGCACTCCTGTGTGAGTACCCGTTAGTTTATTTTCTTGCTCGTGAAAGCACCGAACCAACAGCAAAAAAAGCCGCAAAAGTAACGATATTAACGCATACAATGCTTGCCCCGCACGGAGTATTTGCAGTATAAGAGATAAACATTCCGATGATAAATGTCACGACCGAAATTACCGCAGAGCAGATTGTAACCGAACGGAAGCTTTTGAAAATCCGCATTGAACACAGCGCAGGAAAGATAATCAAGCTTGAAATCAGCATACTTCCCATCAGCCGCATACCGATGACGATTGTAACAGCTGTAAGCAAGGCAATCATCATATTGTAGAGATTAACGTTTATTCCCGTTGCTTTGGCAAAATTCTCATCAAACGTTATTGCGAAAATCTTCGTGTAAAGAAAGACGAACATCAGCAGAACCGCAAGAGCCAGCACAACGCTGATTGCCACGTCTCCCCTGCTCACCGATACGATACTTCCGAACAGGTAGCTGTTAATGTCTATGTTCATTCCTTTTGAAACCGAAACCGCCATAACGCCAATTGCAAGCGCACCCGTGGAAATCAACGCAATTGCAGCGTCGCCGTTTATCTTGCTGTTTGATGATAGGCGCAGAAGAAGAAACGCAGCCACAATTACAACAGGAATAGCTACTGCCATAGGAGCTAAATTCATTACGGCAGCAATAGCCAACGCTCCGAAACCAACGTGAGAAAGTCCATCGCCAATCATTGAATAGCGTTTCAACACAAGGCTAACGCCCAGCAAAGCGGCACATAACGAAACGAGTATTCCCACAATTAACGCTCTGACAAGCACGGGTGTGGAGAAAATCTCACTCAGTAGTTCAAACATCATTCGCACCGCCTTTCAGGAAGCCCGAAGCGTCGCTTTTCATAAACTCCTCCACCGAACCGAAGAACCAATCGTTCTCACGCAGGCACAGGATACCCTTTGCATATTTCAGAGCGGAAGATATGTCGTGCGTAACCATTATCACAGTAATGCCCGATTTGTTGATACGGTCAATAAGTTCATACAACTCCGCTGCCGCCATAGGGTCAAGTCCCGTTATAGGCTCGTCAAGCAGAAGCAGCTTCTTGGTAGCGCAAAGCGCTCTTGCAAGCAATACTCTTTGCTGCTGACCGCCCGATAAATCGCGGTAACTGCGGTTTGCTAGTTCCGAAATACCTAAGCGCTCCATATTATCATTAGCCTGCTTCACTTCCCTGCGCGAATAAAACGGGAGAATACCACGGGAATTCAGACAGCCCGAAATAACAACCTCTCTTACGCTTGCGGGGAAATCTCGCTGAGCGCCCGTCTGCTGAGAAAGATAACCTATCTCCTTTTGTTTAAGTCCGTCTCCGAACTCAATTGAGCCACCAACGGGTTTCTTTAACGATAACAAAGCCTTGACAAGCGTGCTTTTTCCCGAACCGTTCTCTCCGACAATGCAGAGATAATCGCCGCTGTTGACGCAAAAAGACAAGTTTTCTATTACCGTCATATTTTCGTATGATAACGAAATATTATTTACACTAATCAATGACATTACGCAAGTACACTTTCCAGATTTCTGTAATTTCTCTCCATAAGCGAAACATACGTCTCCCCTGCTTCAAAATCATCGGCAGTTATGTTGTGGCAGGTGTGGAATTCAAGCGTTGAAAGCCCCGTATCTTTTGCAAGAGTATCTGCCAGCTTATGGTTGGACAGCTCAATGTAGAATACCGCCTTAATGGTATCGGGCTGGTATAGCTTTTCGGTTAAAAATGCAATTGTGCGTGCTGAGGGCTCTGTTTCACTGCCGCAGCCGGGAAATGCAGCGTAATAGTTAATACCGTATTCCTTAAAGAAGTACAGTAGCGGAAACCTGTCTCCGAATACGAAATATCTATCCTCGTTCTTCAGAAGTTCGGAAAAACGCTCGTCAAGGTCGTTGATTTTCGAGATGTACTCCCCTGCTGACTTTTCGTAAAGCGTTGTTTTATCGGGATTAATTTCAATAGCGGCTTCCTTAATGGAGTTTACAATCTTTACGGCATTCTTGGGGGAAGTCCAGATGTGTTCGTCATACTCCTCTTCCTCGTCATCGTGCTCGTGGTGTTCGTCCTCTTCAATGCCTTCAAGGGGTTCTTCTTCAAGAGCTTCAACCGAATCCATCATTCGCAGAGTTTTAAGAGAGTCTACATTGTCTGCTGTTTCAAGGATATTTTCTACCCAGACATCTGATTCTCCACCGTTATAAATGAATAAATCGCATTCTAAAATCGAAACAATATCTTTTACTCCCGGGTCAAAGCTGTGGCTTTCCATTCCGGGTTTAAGCAGCAGGGTTACCTCTGCCGTATCTCCAAACACTTGACGTGCAAAATCGTATGCCGGAAATATCGTGGTTACGATTTTAAGCTTATCGCCCTTATCCTTGTTTGTGTTCTGCGAACAGCCGCAAATCAATAATACGGACAATGCGAGAATACCCGCAATAATTTTTTTAATCATTCTTATCTCCAATCCGTGAACACTCACCACATAAACCGTATATCACTGTTTTCTGAATATCAACAACAAAATCATGGCTGCTCTCAATATGCTTCTGCATATCCTTCATAAAGTCGCAGTCCATGTGGATAAGAACTCCGCACTTGTAGCATTTAAGGTGAAAATGATTAGCGCACTTTTCGCTTTCGTTAAGCTGGTAACAGGACGCGTCACCGTCGGTAAAACGTCTTAGTATTCCCATATTAGTAAGCTTTGATAAGGTGCGGTAAACCGTTGCCTCACCCGAGTGAATTTCACCACTCTTGATGATTTCCTTTGCGGTAAAACATTTGCCTTTATTATTGTTAAAAAAATTCACTATTTCATCTCGTTGCTTTGTATTGTAGTTGTTTCTGTCCAAATCAGGTCACAACCTTTCTTAAAAAACACTTTTGAAATTGATAATGATTACTATTTTCAAATTATATCATAAAAAATTAAAAAAATCAATAGATTTACTTGATTTTTTTTTATAATTATGTTATAATTAAAAAGAAGTATTTGGGCATTTTGCCTAAAAATGTATGGAGGAAACTAAAATGGCAGAAATTTTGATTGAAACATCTGCAAGACACGTTCACGTTACGCAGGAAACATTGGAAGCTCTCTTCGGTAAGGGCGCACAGCTCACTAAGAAGAAAGACCTTTCCCAGCCCGGACAGTACGCAAGCGAGCAGAGAGTAACAGTAGTCGGTCCTAAGAAGGAGCTTGCAAACGTAAGCATTCTCGGTCCGTGCCGTAACGCTGACCAGGTTGAGCTTTCCGCAACAGACGCACGTTCTATCGGCCTTGAAATTGCAATCCGTGAGAGCGGAGATACCGCAGGTACTCCCGGCTGCACCCTCAGAGGACCCGCAGGTGAAGTTACCATCAAGGAAGGCGTTATTGTTGCAAAGCGCCACATTCACCTCACCCCTGCTACTGCAGAGAGCCTTGGCGTAAAGAACAAGGACATCGTTTGGGTTAAGTGCAACACCAACGGCAGAGCAGCTGTACTCGGTGATGTTGTTGTTCGTGTAAGCGAGTCTTTTGCTGATGCTATGCATATTGATACCGATGAGTCCAATGCAATCAGCGCAACTCCTAATCTTATGGGCGAAATTCTTAAGACTCTCTGATAAGGTCGCTGAATAGGATAGTACATAAGCTGAGGTCAGTTCCGTTTGGGAGCTGACCTCGTTTTATTATAATGAATATGAGCATAATATAGACATAGCAAAAAGCTGCTCGGTTAATGAGAAATCATTAGTCCTCGTTTTTTGATGATTTCTTTTTTTCTTTCTTGGGTTTATCCTCAACGGGCACTTCCCTATCGAGTTTTCCTAGCATTTTTTCGGCATATAGCTTGCTGCTATAAGAAATGGCAGCTGCATGCATAATAGATGTACAGATTACCTCTTCTTCGTTTTGATTTTGCTTTAAATCCTCTTGGGCAGATGATTTAAGGACATCAAGCGTGTTATTGTATTCGTTTGTAAATCGCTCAGCGAAGAAATCAAGTACCTCTTCTTCCGTTTTAACGGAGAGCATTTTTTTGATAAGTAAACTGATGTCAGCTATGGGAAGAACAGGCTTCATTACGCATATAATTATAAGCTGAAGAAGATGTGTGCGGGAGTATTTTTTTTTCACAGGCGCGGGTATAATACCATTTTTGACATAGTTATTTATCATAGATGGCGTTAATGGCGGTTCATCAGGCGCTGATAGTCCGCCAAAGTATTTTGTCATTAAAGTTACCACCTGGTCCATATATAGCTCTATGTCAGGCAATTCATCCCATCTTGGTAGCGTAAAATCATTACATTGCAGTTCAACAGCTTCTTTAATTTCCATTGTTAATCCTTTCAGTATGTTTTGTTGAGTTGATTATATCATAATTTTAGCAAGCTTGCAATAGTTTTTTAAAAAATATGTGAAATATTCCAAAAGTGCCTTGACATTTTGGAGTAAATGATATATAATAGTTTTGGAAACTAGATAAAGTGGTGGTGAGGAAAATAATGGAATTGAAAAAAGTAACTGTCTTGACAGGAAATTACGGCTGCGGTAAAACCAATCTTGCAGTTAATCTTGCACTTTCTCTTGCTAATAAAAACAGGGTTTCCATAGTGGATTTTGATACGGTAAACCCGTATTTCCGAACAGCGGATTTCACAGAGATGCTTGAGAACAAGGGGATAAACGTTGTTTACCCGCAGTATGCGGGGACAAATCTTGGTGTTCCTATATTGAATTTCGATCTTGAAGAGATTATTCTCAACAGCAATTATACGATAATTGACGTTGGCGGCTCGGATGCGGGTGCTTATCCTCTCGGACGATATAAAAGGCTGTTTGAAAAGCTTGGAAGCGATATTGACATACTTTATGTCTTTAATATGTACAGACACATCGGCAATTCGACTGACGAGGCATTACAGATGATGAGAGAAATTGAAAACGCGGTTGGATTATCCTGTACCGCGCTTGTCAATAACAGTAATCTGGGACTCGATACAACGACAGAGACCGTAAATCAAAGCCTTGATTTTGCAAATGATTTGGAGAAACCGATTTCGTTCACCTTAAAAACGGATTTTCGAGAATTAATGTAAAGATA
>JBJESC010000381.1:0-1868 GCA_051882615.1 Oscillospiraceae bacterium | reverse complement strand
AGAAGATTTTAAGGAGGAAAAGTAATATGTCAAAGTTTATCAATCCCACAAAGGTTATCACAGGTCCCAACACTAGATGGAGCTATGCGAACGTCTGGGAAGCAAAGTCCATCAACGGCGGCACACCGAAGTTCAGCATCAGCCTTATCATTCCGAAGTCAGATACCAAGACGGTCGAGAAGATCAAGGCGGCAATCGAAGCCGCTTACAAGGAGGGCGAGAGCAAGCTCAAGGGCAACGGTCGTTCTGTTCCCGCGCTCTCCGCAATCAAGAACCCGCTTCGTGACGGTGATACAGAGCGCCCCGATGATGAAGCGTATGCAAACAGCTACTTCGTCAATGCGAATTCTTCAGCGGCTCCCGGTATCGTGGACGCTGACCGCAATCCAATTCTCGACCGCAGCGAGGTTTACAGCGGTGTGTACGGCAGAGCGTCAATCAGCTTCTATGCTTTTAATTCCAACGGCAACAAGGGTATCGCTTGCGGTTTGAACAATCTGCAGAAGATCCGTGATGGTGAGCCGCTCGGCGGTAGAACCCGTGCAGAGGACGATTTCGATACCGAGGCAGAAGCTGCCCCCAGTTCCGATGATGATTTTCTGTCTTAAGGAGATACACAAATGACAATGAGTGAAACCATTCTGCTTGCGGTTTGCTTTGGATATGTGGTCGGAGATACACTTTCAAAGTTGATTGTGATTATACCCGAT
This sequence comes from Oscillospiraceae bacterium, assembly GCA_051882615.1. Lineage (GTDB taxonomy): Bacteria > Bacillota > Clostridia > Oscillospirales > Ruminococcaceae > CAG-115. Next base: position 1,158 of record JBJESC010000381.1, on the reverse strand, counting down.
GTGGTCAAGTGCGTCAAGCAGCGTAAGTTCAACAACAAGTAAAAATGACAGTCTGATACTGTCGGGTGGGTGGGTAGGTTAATTTAGGAGGTTTTTTATGGATATTGAAGTTTTTAATAACGCAGAATTCGGAGAAATCCGCACAATTCAGAAGAACGGCGAGGTGCTGTTTTGTGGCTCGGACATTGCAAGGTCGCTCGGTTATGCAAGACCAGCAGATGCAATTTCTGCTCACTGCAAAGGGGTCTGTGTTTTACCGACCCCTTCTGCGGGAGGTGTTCAGAACACAAAGTTCATTACAGAGGGCGATGTTTACCGCCTTATTGCTCACAGCAAGCTGCCCAGTGCAGAACGCTTTGAGCGTTGGGTGTTCGATGAGGTCCTGCCCTCTATCCGCAAGAACGGTGCATACATGACGGACGATGTTCTGGAACAGGCGCTTACTTCGCCGGATTTCCTCATCGAACTCGCCACCAGATTGAAAGCAGAAAAGGCAAAGAACGCACAGCTTACCGTTTCCAATCAGATAATGCAGCCGAAAGCCGATTACTTCGATATGATCGTTGACAGAAACTTGCTCACGGGAATTCGTGACACAGCAAAGGAACTAGGCATAAGGCAGAATGATTTTGTGCGTTTCTTACTGGACAAGGGTTATCTTTTCCGCACAAAGAAAGGCAAGCTCAGACCGTATGCTACATACGTTGACAGCGGGTTGTTTGAATTGAAGGAATTCGTCAATGACAAGTCGGGATACACGGATACACAGACCCTTATAACTCCCAAGGGCAAGGAAACATTCAGACTGCTGTGCATCTGAGGACTAATAGGGCGGTAGATTAGCTTTACCGCCCTTTTTGAGGTGAACTATGGAAAAGATTAAAACGCTATCTATCGACCTTGAAACATTCAGCGATGTTGACCTCGTCAAGTGCGGTGTGTACAAATACATTGAATCGCCCGCGTTTGAAATAATGCTATTTGGAGTTTCCGTAAACGGCGGTGATGTCGTGGTGTACGACCTTGCCCAAGGCGAAAAAATCCCCGAAGAAATCATTGCCGCTCTATCGGACAATTCTGTCACCAAATGGGCGTTTAATGCAAGTTTTGAGAGAGTTTGTCTGTCGAAACATCTCGGGTTGCCCGTTGGAATGTATC
>JBJESC010000380.1:0-7143 GCA_051882615.1 Oscillospiraceae bacterium | reverse complement strand
CGGCGAACTCCTTTCTGCTTTCCTCAAAGCGGTGCAGCAGGAAAACCGAGTAGTCAAGCGAAACTGCAAGCTGTAGTATCATACCCGCAGCGTTGGTGACAAAGCTTATCTCGCCGAATATGATGTTGCTGCCTGCGTTTATCATAAGCGAAACGCCCAAGCCTATCATTATCACAACAGGCTCTATCCACGAATTTGTGGTAAGCAGCAGCACTATCACAACAAATATAACCGCTATCAGCGTGATAATAGCCACTTCGCTTACGGTGCTTGAGGTAGCAACTGCTGTGGATACCGCCGAGCCTGTCATGGAGTTATCGCTGCCGATAACGGTGCGGATATCTTCCACCGCAGAAAGGTTTTTGCCCTCGGAAATAGTAACGGTAAGCAGTGCGTTTCCGTCCTTGTAGTAGGTTTCCACAGTATCCTTATCCATGATTTCAAGCGGCTGAGTGATGTCGCAGGAATCGTCCAGCCACATAACGTCGGTAACGCCGTCCACCTGTTTTATCTGCTCCTTATAATCCAGTACCTGCGGTATTGTGACGTTATTCAGCATAACTCTGGCATTGGGTATTCCGCCGTCAAACTCCTGCTCCATAATCTCAATCGAGATTGTTGAATGACTGTCGTCGGGCAGGTAGTCGTTCATATCGTAATTAACGGGGATAAGCGGCTTGCACAGCGAAAAGAATGCCAAAAGCAAGCCAAAAACCACAACCATTGGAACAGGGTGAGCAATTACCCTTTTATAGAATTTATTCATCGTCTGAAATGACCTCCTTTATAGTTCCGCACATAAGACAGCTGCTTCGCTTGCCCCGCAGCCGTATTTCCAGCTTGTCGGGGTAGACATAGCCTTCTCCCTCAAATCTGCGCTCTCCCATCAGGGTTTTCAATGTAACGCTGAGGCTGTATTTCCCGTTAGAGTCGGCAAAGGCATAAAACGGGTTTGTTTCGCCGAGAATGTTGAGAATGCCGTGCTCCGAGCCGTAGCCGTTTTCGGTGTATCTTACAAGCGTTCCCGATTTCGAGCCGATTTCGGTGGTGAGGTTAATTGCATATATGTATTTCTCCATTTTCTCATGCCTTTCCGATGTGATAGTCTTAATATACACTACCCGCAGAGAAAAATAAACGGTTAATTCCGACCAAATGAGTAAAAACCGGACAAATATCCGAAATTGACGGTCAAATGCTCGATATTGACCATTGAATTTTTTGATGGACAGCTGTATAATAAAATCGGAGGCGATAGAATGAAATACGAGGTAACAAGTATGCTCACAAAAAAGACTCTGTCCCAATCGCTGAAGCGATTTATGGAAACAAAGCCTTTTTCTAAAATTACGGTAAGTGAAATTGTTTCGGACTGCGGTTTAAACCGCAAGACCTTCTACTATCATTTTACGGATACAAGAGATTTGCTCAAATGGACCTTTGAACAGGACGCAATCGAGGTTTTCAGAAGTTTTGACCTTATCCTTGATTATGAGGACGCAATAATGTTTGTTATGGATTATCTGGAAAACAACCGTCACATGATAAACTGCGTATATGATTCAATAGGGCGGGACGAGCTTAAAATGTTTCTGTATAACGATATTTTCGACATCGGCTTAAAGATAGTGTCAACCGCCGAAACAGTGGTAGGAAAAAAATTGACAGAGGATTACAAAAATCTGATAACAAAGTTTTTTACAGAAGGTATTGTGGGAATAACGGTGGATTGGCTTCGCGGCGATATAAAATATGATAAGAGCACCGCCGTGAAATATATAACAGACATATTCAAGAACAGCTTATCTGCAATAATAAACAATTCCGAATGAGTACAGTCCGATAATGCTGACAGCGAATGAAAATCTCGCTATTAACGCATTCCTTAGTCGGGAACTTTTTCGCTAGGCTCGGGGACTTTTCTTTTTGTTCCTTTGAGAATCTCATCGACTATACCGTATTGCATCGCCTCTTCTGCGCTCATCCAATGGTCACGGTCGGAATCCTTTGTGATTTGCTTAACCGTTTTTCCCGTATATTCGGAAAGCAATTCGTATATCTTCCGTTTGCAGTCAAGGATATGATTTGCCACGATTTCAATATCCGAAGCATTGCCTTGAATGCCCGTAGAGGGCTGATGAATCATAATCTCGCTGTTTTTCAAGGCAAATCTCTTATCGCCTGCCGCAAGAATTATTGACGCTGCTGAAGCGCAAAGACCGACGCAAATTGTATTTACTTTGGACTTGATAAGTTCCATAGTGTCAATAATCGCAAGCGCCGCCTGCACATTTCCGCCCGTGCTTTGAATGTACAGGTTTATATCCTTTCCCGAATTTTCCGCGTCAAGATACAAAAGCTCCAGAATAGTCTTCTGAGCGCTGACGCCGGTGATTTCGCCTTCGATGAAAACGTTCCTTTCCATCAGGTGACGGGATACTATGTCCATTCCCTTTGCTTTTGAGTCGTTTACGGTTGTACAAATCATAATATTTTCTCCTTTCAATAGTCGGTCGATTGTGTTCAGCCTACAAGTCCCATTGACTTTGTGTTGCTCTTTACCTCAAGAACTTCAAAGTCCTCGGGGATTAAAGTTGACGCTTCTTCTTTGGTAATCTCCTTTTCGGCGTAATCTCTGAAAATACGATTTGCCTGGCGCATAATCGCCATTTCAAGCACGTTTCTGACAAATCTTCCGTTTCCGAAATTTTCTCTTTCAGAACCCTTTTCAAAGATTTCAAGGCACTTGGATTTTACTGCCTCGGACTCAAGCACGTAATCTTTTTTATCAAGCATAAGCTCCATAATTTCAAGCAGCTCCGAAGAATTGTAATCGGGGAAATTCAAATGGAACGCAATTCTGCTGCGCAAGCCTTCGTTCTGGTCGAGGAATTCCTTCATTTTTTCGGGATAGCCCGCAAAGATTACAATTACCTCGTCACGATAGTTTTCCATCATCTGAACAATGGTGTTTACCGCCTCCGTACCGTAGGAATTGTGTTCGTCAACAAGGGAGTACGCCTCGTCGATAAAGAGTATGCCGCCTCTTGCTGCGCGGAATTTTTCTTCGACGGTTTTTGCAGTCCAGCCGACGTATCTTCCGACTAAATCCTGTCTGCCGCACTCTACGATATGACCGTTTTTCAGCACTTCTTCGTCTTTCAGTATCTCGGCAAGAAGTCTTGCAACGGTGGTTTTCGCAGTGCCCGGATTTCCCGAAAACAGCATGTGCATAGATGCGTTTTGGTACTCAAGCCCCATACTTTTACGGAGCTTGTTCATTCTTGCAGCTGCAAGAATCTCGTCGGTTACACGTTTAACATCAGACAGCCCCACCAATTTCTGGAGTTCTTTATAGGGGACACTGGTCTTTTTCTTAAGCTCGATTTTAGCCATATCCTGCTCTCTGTACGCGCGGTAAACGTGAGTTTTAAGCCCGTTTCCAAACCAGCGGTTGTATGCGGTGTAGATGTCGGAAACGGTATACTCTGCCTTTTCGGCGGGGAGGAACTTTTCGAGGTCGGAGATTTTGTAGTCCTTGTATCCCGTTTTTTCTGCAAGACGCTTGAGGTATTCCCTTGTCTTTTTCTTATCGCCGTAGCCCTCGGAAATATGTATCACATCGGAGTGCGCCAGAATTGCCGCCAAAGCACCATCGGATACATTACGCTTGCCCGAAATATCAACAAAGACAAACAGAGTGTTGTTTCCAAATTCCCCGATTTTTTTGCTGAGATACTCCATTAACTCGTAATAGCCCGTCGCCTGCGAGCCGATAGAGCTCTCAATCGAAAGGTTGAATACAACCGTGTTCCCTTGCGAGGCAGAGAAGATATTCGGAAAATTTTCATCGCGGTAGGCTCTGGCGGTCATTTTTTCAACGTCGCAAACTCTTCCGCCGACAAGTCTTTTGTTATACAAAAGTGCAGGAATAAGCACATCAATCATATCTTTTGCAGCCGCTTTATCGCCAGCACTTATCAGGTAGTGAACGGGGTGTCCCTTGAATTCCTTTTCGTTCTCGGGAGAATAAATTCTTTCTATCTCTTCATAGAAGCTTTCAGATGCCATTATTTCGGAAAGCCTGTTAAGACTTTGTTTTTTGTCAACGCCTTTGCTGTCAAAAATACGCTCGTCAATGGCGTAAGGAGCGCCATCAAATATATTGTAAGCATTCGGTTCTATCACTATGCCAAGCTCTTTACGATATGAGTTCGAGTAGTGAGCAATGTACTCCTGCGAGCGTGCTCTTTCAATCTCTCTGCTATACTCTTCAATAGTGATTTCTTCTTCTCCCGTGAATGTCAATTCCTTAAAGCGTTTAGCAACAACGTCTGTACAGGATTTTAAGTCGTTCTTCAGGGGATCGCAGGCCGCAACGAAGTATAAATTCCTTTCGTCCTTGGCGCAGAGTGCAACAAGCGGCGCTCCTTCAACTCTGTAACTGTTGTAGAAGGCTCTGTTTACTGAAGAGTATTTTTCGTTTGGTCCGTATGTTCCGCTTTCTCTGAGTTCCTTAAGCTGCAGCTCCTTGAAATATTCATCCGAACAAACACCGATAAACTTGTAAAAAATCATAGCATTCTTCCTTTCTCAGTCAATGTTGTTGATGTTGAGGGTTTCCATTGCGCTATGTTTATATCCGAGGACTTCCTCGGGAGTTATTCCGAGTAAATCCGCGATTTCTTCCGTTGTCCTTGCCTTTCCGTCGACGATTCCCAGGCTGAACTCAAGAACCATACGTTCCGTTTCGGGCAAGGTATAGAGCGAGGCAGTTCTGTCTTCGGAAAAATCCTTTCCGTCAATGCTGCAGAGAAGAATGTCTTCAACATTTCCATCAGAAACGTATTCCAATTCCTCGTCGAAATGTCCTATATCTTTTATAAGATTAAGGACAATTGCGCCTTCGTGCATATCGGCTCTGAAATGCCAGAATCCGTCGGGAGCGTAATTCCACGGGTTTTCCTTGACAACTTCTATCATACGTTCAAACATTCCCACGGCGTAGTCAGGATTGATTCCCTCTCTTATTGCTTCCTGTGGGGAGCGCCTTGCTCTGTTCTGGCGAATGCGGAGGTATGAAAGTAAATCGCTTTTTGTTGTTATGGAGCACTCGGTGAAAATCAGCATTTCTTCCTCGTGAGATAGCTCATAGGTATCTCCGGCGCTTTCGGGAATCGGAATTCCGATTCTCAAAAGCGCGTTAAGTTGGACTTCATCGTTAAGGTCTACTATCGTAAAAATTCTCCTTTCTTAGTAGTGTACGTTGATTTTAGTAAGGGATTCCATTGCGTTCTTTTCACGTTCGAGGACTTCCTCGGGGGTTATCCCGATTAAATCCGCGATTTCTTCCGTTGTGCTTGCCTTTCCGTCAACAAGTCCCAGACGAAATTCAATAATCGCTCTTTCGGTTTCGGAAAGATTGTAAAGGGAAACGAAGCGTTCTTCGGAAAAGTCCTTTCCGTTTATGCTGTACAGGAGAATTGTCTCAGCCACACCATCCGGAATGAAGTGCAGTTGGTTGTTAAAGTTCCCCTTATCTTTGACAAGCACAAGTACAAGCGCACCCCTGTTAATATGGGGGTAAAAGTACCAAAATCCATCGGGGGCATAATTCCACGGGTTTTCGATAACCACTTCTTTCATTCTGTCCAGTGCTATCAAAGCGTCATCGGGATTCATTCCCATTTCCAGTGTTTCCGTTGGAAATTTTAGTATACATTCACGGCAGGAATCAATGTAATCAAGCAAATCGGCTTTTGTTGTCGTGTGCCAATCGGCATAGAGTATCATTTCTTCCTCGTGGGAAAGTTCATAAGTATCTCCGTGATTTTCGGGAATCGGAATTCCGACTCTCCTGAGTTCGCATAACTGAACGTTATTGGTAAGGTCTGCTGTCATATATTATCTCCTTTCTGCAACATAGAATTGATGAAATCATCTTTGGTGTCGAGGTATGTCATATAGTATGAAATATCCTCGACAGCACCCTGCTTGTCGTATTCCAACTTGTAGAGCAGGATAAATTCAACGTCTTCTTTTGTGACTTTGTTTTCGTCTATTCCGAAAAAGTTGAAGAGCATTTTTCCCGAAATATTCGGGTTGAACACATCTTCGCTATAAGCAACATCTACATCGAACAGGTCTTCGATTACATACCCGTTCTCACAGAATTGTACAAGACCGACTTCGTAGAGGTCTTTATTTGTGAAAGGGTAGGGGAAGTAGAGACTGTTGAATTTCCGGAGGGTTTCCAACGTTCCTTTGAAACTAAGGTCGCCATACTCGTTGAGTGTTAGTTTTGCGAACGGCGTTCCGAGAAGTTCGCCGTTCGGAAGATGAATGTCCCCGAGTTTTTTGGGCAAACCGTGTTTCGGCTTTACATAAACGCTGTTTTCGTTAACCTGCAGTTTGTGCATAAGCGCGTTTTCCATATCAATATTGAGTTCCTCAGCAAGCGCCAACGCACAGATAACTACATCCGAAAGCGTTTCGGCAACTTCTCCGACTGATTCTCTGTGAAAAGCGTCAAGCGAGATTTTGAGTTTTTCACTCAAGCCGGCAAATTCCGTTTCAATGTCCGAAACATCGAAGCCTTTGTTTGCTTTGTTGACGGTGATCCTCTTTTGTGCTAATGTTAAGTTCATTTTTCATTTCTCCTTTATGTAGTTTTAGTCTGTTTTTTTCGCTTTGCCAATAAAGCGTTCGTAGGGCTTGAGGTAAGTAAGCGTGAAAATGACGAATGAAACTTCGCCGTTATCGTCTGTGCCCATACGGTAGAGAAGTATGAATTCAACATCCTCAGGCGGGGTGGTGCTTGCGTCAATTCTGAAGAATTTCAGAAGGCTTTCTCCGAGTGTATTTGGTTTGTCTTTGTAATCGTTATGAATATCTTCGATTTCGAAGAGCTCTATTGTTTCAGTCTCGTCCTCGTCAAAGCGAACAACGTCAAGATCGCCAAGATCCTGAAGTGTGTAAGGGAAGTCGTAATATTTACTTCTGAACTTTTCAAAAGTATCAACGAGTTCGTCGAGGTCGATTGTGCCATCGCTATTGAGTGAGATTTTGCCAAACGGTGTTCCAAGCAGCTCTCCTGACGGCGATTTTATCGGACCTAGTTTAATCGGTCTGCCGTCTTTATCT
>JBJESC010000379.1:0-1885 GCA_051882615.1 Oscillospiraceae bacterium | reverse complement strand
CGCTTCTTCACAAGCTGAAATACGGTCAGACAATACTTGATATAGGTCCTAAGTGGCATAAGGCGAAAAAAGAGGGCACTCCCACAATGGGCGGTGTTATGTTCATTATCGCGGTGGCGCTGTCGCTGGCAACAGGTCTGGCGGTTATGCAGGCGAACGGTTCTGCGGATTGGCTCGGAGGCGATAAGACGCAGTTCATCAAGGTTGTTGCGGGCGCTGTTATGGCGATTTTGTTCGGCTTTATGGGCTTTCTGGATGACTTTATCAAGGTAAGCAAGAAGCATAACGAGGGACTTACCCCTATTCAGAAAATCATTTTTCAGGTAATGATAATCGCGGCGTATTTCGCAACGCTATATATCAGCGGAATTTCAAACACGATTATTTCTTTCCCGGGCGGTCTTACTTGGGATATGGGGCTGTTTTACTACCCCGTAGTGGGCATAGGAATTGTGTACCTTGTAAATGCTGTAAACCTCACGGATGGCATTGACGGGCTATGCTCCTCGGTAACGGTTGTTTATACGGCGGTGTTTGCGGTAATTGCGGGGATTATGTCGATGAGCGGCTTTTCGCTTCTCGCGTTCTGTGCGGCGGGCGGCTGTGTGGGCTTTCTGATGTGGAATTTCCCGCCTGCAAAGGTGTTTATGGGCGATACGGGGTCGATGTTCCTCGGAGGAATTGTGTGCGCTCTGGGACTCGGCTTGAAAGTCGAATTCCTTATGGTAATAGCCGCGATGATTTACGTTCTTGAAGCGCTGTCAGTTGTTATCCAGAGCACGGTTTTTAAGATTACCAAGAAGATAAACCACACGACAGAAGGAAAGCGTCTTTTCAAGATGACGCCCATTCATCATCACTTCGAGCTTTCGGGTTGGAGCGAGATTAAGATTGACGTGGTATTCAGCATATTCGCGGCGCTGTTCGGAGCGCTTGCGGTGTTCCTTGCATTCGGAATGTTTGGTTGAGGAGGGATTTGATGCAGCAGACAGGGGGAAATAAGGTTGGTCGTCAGACAACGGGCGCGGCTCCCCGTAATCGCAGTAACGTTCAGCGAAGAGTTCAGCCGAACTCCCGTTCCGCGCAGCCCAATTCCCGTGCCGCGCAGCCTGCGCCCAGCAATAACGGACAGCCTCGTCCTGTAAGAAACAGCGGGAAGCCGAACACGGTTTCCAAAGCGGTGGGAAGGTCAAAGAAAAAGGACGACGATCCCAATAAAATCCGCATTCTCACAAGAAAACGCGGAATTGATATTCCGATGCTGGTGCTTATTCTGGTTCTTCTGACATTCGGAATTACTATGATGTTCAGCGCGGGACACGCATGGGCATACGAGAAGAACAGCAACTCCTTCTACTACGTCAGACGTCAGCTTATTGCGGCAGGAATAGGGTTTGTCGGAATGATAGTGCTGTCGTTCTTCGACTATCGCTTCCTCAAGCACGAGCTCAAGCTTTTCGGAAAGCAGACTAAAATCACGCTGTCGCACATTTTCCTTGTGGCAATGCTGGTTCTGAATTTCCTGTGTATTCCTTTCGGCGTGTCGAATATCGAAAACGGTCCTAAGCGCTGGCTTAAAATTCCCGTTTTCGGAACATTTCAGCCGTCGGACTTTCTGAAGGTCGCAATTATCATCTTTATGGCATACTATATCCATAAGAGCAAGGATAAAATCAGAAGCTTCGCGGTGGGATTGCTTAAACCCGGCTTGCTGTTCGGCGTGATTATTCTGATAATGATGGGACAGTCGCACTTGTCGGGATTGCTGATTATCTTTATGATTATGGCGGCAATGCTGTTTGTGGGAGGCGTAAATCTGAAGCCCGCGCTGATAATTCTGCCGATTGCGGCGCTCGCGATTTTTGTCGCGGTTGAGCTGTGGGAC
>JBJESC010000378.1:0-7254 GCA_051882615.1 Oscillospiraceae bacterium | reverse complement strand
CGGTGTGCCAGCGATAAACCTTCTTCTCCAGCTTCTTGCCGGTGAGAACTGCCTTTGCGCAGTTGATGATGATTACGTGGTCGCCGCAATCAACGTGAGGGGTGAATGTGGGCTTGTGCTTTCCTCTGAGAAGGTGAGCAGCCTGTGCCGCTACGCGTCCGAGAGGCTTGTCGGCAGCGTCGAGAATGTACCATGTACGCTCAACGTCTGCGGGCTTTGCCATATAAGTTGACATAGTGTTTCCTCCTTAATAAATTGAATACACAGGGAGCACATTTTCCGTGCTTCTCCTTATTTGAACAATCAACAAAAGTAATTATACACGTTTTCAAGCCGTTTGTCAAGGGGTTTTTACTCCAAATTGAAAATATATCCCGTTTTCTCTCGATTTCTCTGTGTTTCACTCGTGTTTTCTCATTTTCTTAAAGTTCATTTCATTTTTGAAGAAAAGGGCGGGGCTGCCGCCCCGAAACCCGCTCGGGGTTGGCACCCCGAACCTCATTTTTTGAAGTTCATTTCATTTTTGAAAGAAAGAGGATGAGCGCGGGGGAATATGCAGAGCGGCGCTTCTCCCCCAAGAAAATCGCACCTAATGAGAAAACCCCTTGAAATTTGGTTGTTATTGTGTTATAATGTATTTGTGGAAGTATCTTAATATAAAGAGAGGACTTTAAAATAATGACATACAAAGAGAGTTTTATCAAGTTTATGGTTGACAGCGGCGTTCTCACCTTCGGTGAGTTCACCCTCAAGAGCGGAAGAAGAGCTCCCTACTTCATCAACACGGGCAACTACAAGAAGGGCGCTCAGTTAGCGAAGCTCGGCGAATACTACGCAGAGTGCATTAACGCGAACGGTCTGAAGCCCGACACCCTGTTCGGCCCCGCTTACAAGGGAATTCCGCTTTCCGTATCCGCTTGTATCGCGCTTAACAACAAGTTCGGCATTAACTGCAACTACTGCTTCGACCGCAAGGAGGTCAAGGACCACGGCGAGGGCGGAATGTTCGTTGGAAAGACGCTTGAGGACGGCGAGAAGGTCGTTATTATCGAGGACGTTATGACCAGCGGCAAGGCTCTGCGCGAGGTTATGCCCAAGCTCACGGGCGCGGCTAAGGTGGACATCGAGGGTATGATTATCACCGTTGACCGTGCGGAAAAGGGGCTTACAAGCGACAAGAGCGCGGTTTCCGAGGTGTACGACGAGTTCGGCGTTAAGGTTTACTCTATCGTAAACATCAACGATATTATCGCGGCTCTCGAAGCGGGCGTAATTCCCGGCGCGGAGTACGTTGCCAAGATGAAGGAATACCGCGAGATTTACGGCGCTTAACTAACAATACGGCTAAATATACAGGCTGGCGAGAAAGGGACAGATGCGAGGAAACGGCACTTCGGCTAGGCTTTGTGCCTGCCGAATGTGTCGTTGACGAAGCAGATGTGCCTTTATCGACAGCCTGAAAAAATGGGGAAAAGTTATGGAAATGCCTTTTACGCCTAATAATGGCAAAAATTTAGTTATTTCAACGGATTACGGCGACTATGAGCGCTATCCCGTAAAAACGCACGTTGTCGCTTCGGGCGATGTGCTGGAGGAAATCCTCGACAAGTACGTCAAGGACTACATTCAGTCGGGCGACACGGTTATTATGTCCGAGAAGATTGTCGCAATCTCGCAGGGACGCGCGTTCCCGATTGAGGAAATCAAGGTAAGCCGCCTTGCGCGCTTCCTGTCTAAGTTCGTTGTTCGCACCAACTACGGAATAGGTCTTGCAATGCCCGAGACAATGGAGCTGTGCGTGCGCGAGGTCGGCAGGGTGAAGGTAATTTTCGCCGCCGCTTGTGCCGCGGTCTGCAAGCTGTTCGGCAAGAGAGGCGTGTTCTACAATATTTGCGGAATGAAGGCGCGTGCGATTGACGGTCCGTGCGACTGCACTCTCCCGCCGTACAATCACTACGCGAAGATGGCTCCCGACAAGCCCAACGAGGTTTCCGAAAGGCTTACCAAGCACCTCGGGGTTGACGTTGTAATCATTGACGCGAACGATATAGGCGCGAACATTCTCGGAAAGCCGCGCAAGGACTATGACGAGAAGTTCGCCATTCAGGTATTCGGCGACAATCCTCTCGACCAGGGCGACCAGCAGACTCCTATCGCTATCGTGAGAAAGGCTTCGGGCGAAAGCACCGCGGCTGAGGAATAATTTCACCTTTATAGTAATGACATCGGGAAAGGGTGGTTTTTATGACAGTAGGTAATACATCAAAGCTCCAGCTTAATATGGCTCAGGTTCAGACCAAGTACGGCGACCAACTGAACCAAATCTACAAGACCAAGTATGCCAACCGATACGAGAATGCCGCGCAATCGCTTGACGAGCTGATGAACAGCTCTGCCCTGAAGAACAAGAGCGACGTTTTCCGCGAGCAGTTCTCCACTCTCTACAAGAACGTTTTCGGTATTAAGGACGAGGAAGCCTCCTCGGTAAGCTCCGCGCAGTCAGTGAAAACCGCTTCCGCTTCGGCGGGAAGCTCCGCTCAGGGAATGCGCGACTATGCAAACTCGCTGAAATACGGCGGGGAGTTCGACGCGGACGCATACAAGACGCAGGTTCAGGGCTTTATCGATAACTACAATACACTGGTTGACAAGCTCGGAAGCTCCGACAATCAGGCGGTGCTTCAGAAGGGCGTTCTGCTGATTAACACCGCAAAGGTGTATTCAAGTGCGCTCAACCGCGCGGGTATTACGCTCGGCTCGGATAACAAGCTCACGCTTCAGGACAATCTCTCAAAGGTTTCTGCTTCCGATGTCAAGTCCGCGTTCGGCACGAGCGGCTTCGGCGATAAGGTTGTGCAGAAGTCGCAGCAGATTAACCAGCTTTCGGGCGGCTCGGGCTTCTTTGTTCCGAGCGTTTCGGGCGGAATTCTAAACAATTCCGGAGCGAACAAGACCGACAACTCCACCGCGGTTAAGACGGCGGCTTCGGACGTAAAGGACGCAGCTTCTTCAATGAAGCTGTACGTTAAGGACCTCGGTCTGGACGGAGGTAAGGAGTTCGACTCCAAGGAATACGCGGACGCAGCGAAGAAGTTCGTTGACGGCTTCAACAAGCTCCTTGACGAGTCCGAAAAGTCCGACAAGGCAAGCGTAAATCAGAAAGGTCTCGTGCTGAGAAGCACCGCGAACTCCTACAAGTACGCATTAAGACGCGCGGGAATTGAGGTCGGCAAGGACAACAGGCTCACGCTTTCCGATGACATTGCAAGCAAGACTGCGGGCGATGTGAGATATGCGTTCGGCTACGGCAGCTTCGCCGACAAGGTAACGCAGAAAGCGGAGCAGCTCTACTCCCTCTCGGGCAGCGCAAGCCAGATGGGCTACACCGCAAACAGTACATACAGCTATGCGTACAATTCGGGCGCGCTTTACAGCGTTTACGCTTAACGAGAGCTGACAACCATCGCAAGGGCAGCCTCTGCCTGCCGCATTTGTGGCGAACACTATGCAGCATCGTGCTGCGTCACAGTAATAACACTCCTTTGTGTATAGGGCGGTTGTTCAAAAACAGCCGCCCTCAGACTGTCGATAAAGGCGCATCTACTTCGTCAACGACCTATCGGCAGTGCAAACACGATGTTTGCAGGTTGCCCCAAAAGGGCGGCAAGGATGCCGCCCAACAGAGGGGCAACCAAAACAAAGGCTAGCCAACAAGGGCTTTCAGCGTTTTCCGCGCAGCGGATAATGCGCGTATCTGCACCTTTCTCGCCAGCCTGATTTTGGACTTTTTCGACAAGCTCAGGGCGGTTGTTCAAAAACAGCCGCCCCTGTTTTTTTCACAGAAGGCGGCTTTCCGGTGCTATATGCAGTTCCTTTGCTTTGATTAAAAGTCAGCCGGCTGATTCCGCACCGCATCAATAAAAAACAAAGTCACACCGATATATCCGACAAGAAGCATCGCTATCAAAGACAACAGCACAAGACAAACGATGCGCAGCTTCGGCTTTTTGCGCAAAAGCAAAGCGACAAGCACAATACCTGCTACAGTCGCTATCAGCAGAATAATAGCAGTTTCCAAAATCATACGTTTTTCTCCTCCTCAAACAGTATGTCGATAATCTCGGTAAACCTACTCAGCTCAACCCGAAATTTCTTATGCAGAGCGTTCACATCAAGCTTGCCCTTTTGAAGTTCAAAAAGCTCATGCTCGTTCTTCATCGCAAAGTTCATCTTTCCCTCCCGCAGAAACGACATATAGACCGTGCCTTCGCACTTGTCCGCTGCGGCAGAAATACGCTCCATCATCTGCGGTGTAAGGATTTTGTATGCCTCCTGCGGATTATCCGCTCTTACACAGAAGCGCTCTCTGAACTTATTGTCCGCGATTTTTACATCGCTTGTCATAATACGGCGGTCGTTTGTTTCCAGCTCGGAGACATATACATCGCAGGCAGGCGCATTGTCCCAATCACAGATAAGCCACTGACCTTTTAAGCGGGTAACTTTATCTGTACCATCGCCGTCTTCACCGGTGTATTCTTCCTCGTCAATAAGCCTGATATCGCCCAGCTCAAAGGGCACACCATTGTATACTCCCTTAATGTAATTTTCGCCTTCCGAGCCAATATAGTGGAACGGAACCACCACACCGCCCGGGTTTAGTTTTTCGAACGGTTTATATTCCACCGTATCTCCAAACACTTCTGTCAGCACACCGTTGATGACATTCTCGCTCAGGAAGCTTTTCACATCATTGCTGCTCTTAATCCAAAAACAGCCAATCACCATCATGATTACCAAAAATAGCAGAACTACCAGTACATTTCCCGTAACAACACCGGAAATGAACGTCAGCACAAAGCCGCACATAGCCACACCCCTCCACATCTTTTCTTTATGATGCAGAGAGTTGAGCTTTGCTTCCAGCTGCTCACTTGTCATCAGCTTCTTTTCTTCCATGTCCATCATCTCCTTTCTAGGGCAATACCGCACAATTATTGTCGTGTGATTGCGCCAGCAGATTTTTTGTCAGATTGTGCAAATTGAGCGCAGGCAGGCTGGCGCCTGTCAAGCGAAATTTGTGCAAGATGACGGAAAAGATGCAAGCAAGCGCACGACAAAGGCGACAGCCGGTAATTGTGCGGTGTTGCCCTAAGGCTCGTCCCCGAATTGAAGCAGTTCCATCAGCCAATCGGAACATCACCGACACTGCCTCCGAGCCGGCTCGGGACTTTTCCGAAATTAACGAGGTTGTTATTTTCATCAAAGGCTACTCTGTCGCTGAAGGAGCCATCGGCGGTTATTCGGCGGGTTGATTTATAAACTGCTCGCTATCCGCGTCCCAGAACCACACTTCCACGAGTTCACTGCCGTTGTAATCGAACTTCATGGTAACGTCGCTGTTACCGTCGCCGTTCAGATCGGCGAAGTCAATTCCCCTGAACATACCCCACACATCGCCCGAAAGGGCAACCTTTTCCGCAAGGTCAGTCGGGTAGTCCACAGAGCCGAACATCTCCTGACTCTCCGAGTCGTAATAGAAGGCAGCGTCCTTTGTGTAGACGCACACCAGCACATAGGTGTCCTCTCCGTTGCGGGTGATGGTGCCGCCGTCGCGCACAACGCCTGTCACACGCCAATCGTTTCCGATAATGTCGGGGTCATCAATATCGTTGTTGCCAACGCTGCAAGCCGACAAGCCAATGCAGATAACGGCTGCCGACAAAAGCGCAAAAGTCTTTTTAAAAAGATTAATCATTTTTTCTCCCTTTATCCCTTTATATCATTCCATCAGGTAATCGCAATCTTAACGATTCTCATCGTCCCAGTTGCTGCCGCTGTCGCCCTGCCATTGACCGCCTCTTCAGTCGAGGTAGTTGAAGTAGCCGCAGATTGAGATATTAAGTTGGTCGCCTTCTATTCTGACAAGACCGTCGTCAATAGCGCCGCCACGTTTGCTGTAGGCGTAGATTCCGTCCTCGTTAGCGTCATACTTGAGATAACCCTCGTCTATCGTCTCGCCGTTGGAACAGAGCTTCCAGTTACCCTCTGCGTCGAACTGTAAGTAAGCGTCGGGATACAGGTTTACCTCATCACTCTGCCAGAGACCCTCGTATATGCTGAAATCCACGCGATTCTCATCGTCACTGTTTCCGCCGCTGTTGCCTTGCCATTGACCGCCCTGTCCGTCATCGTAGTTGAAGCCGCCGCAGGTGGTAATATAAAGCCGGTCGCCATCCACTTCAATACTTCCACCGTCTATAACGCCGCCCAGGATGCTGTAAACATAGGTGAGGTTCTCTTCAGCGTCATACCGAAGATAACCTTCATCTGTCGTCTCTCCGCCGGAACAGAGCTGCCAGTTTCCATTCGCATCAAACTGTATGTATGCGTCAGCGTACATGTTATCCTCATCGCTCTGCCAAAGACCCTCGTACATACTGTAATCATAGTAAACTGCGTCCTCAGGGGGATCATAAATCACGATGGGCTTGTAGAAATCGGAGTAATCCGCTTGATAAACATACCCTTCGTCTTCCACCCAGTACCACACAATGTGCGATTCGGTCATATCCGAATGGGAGAGGTATACCTGTAAATCGCTGTTGTTGTCATCGTTAAGGTCATCAAGGATAATCTTACCGATACACCAATCCTTATCGTATAGCTCATCGGTCGGAAGCTCAGCTGTGTCAAACAGCTTCTGCTCTCCATCGTTGTAATAGAGCTTTACCTTTCTTTGGTCATGGGAAACATAGATATTGATCTGCTCTCCGTTCCGCATGACTGTGCCATAGCAATCAATATCATTGTTTTCTTCCCCTTGGCTGCCCAAGCTGAAGCAGCCTGTCAGCAGGGTAAGACACAACAGCGTCAGCGCGAATACAAGCGACAAATGTTTAAACCGTTTTTTCATCATTATTCTCCTTACAGATAAATGAAATCAATACTCCTGCTCCGCCATGGACAGTATTTCATCGTGGCTCAGTTCGACATTGCCTAAGCGGACAAAAATACCGTTGGTCACGGCACTGTTCCACACCTTCGCATCTGCAAGCGACCGAAAACGAATCTTGTCAAGATACGGATTCATATTCAGCAACAGACGGCTGCCTGATATGAAATCAACCTGCAGGATAAACCCGTCCAGCGGTCTGACCGCTGAAATATATTTTCGTTCCACAGTGCTTTTCCTCCTCACCGGCTGTATGTATTCCCATTCAGATATTGGATAAATCCTGCCGTATTTTCGTC
>JBJESC010000377.1:0-7275 GCA_051882615.1 Oscillospiraceae bacterium | reverse complement strand
GGACAACCGATAATTCGACAAACAGTATAACCGCTGCGCTTGCAGCGGTTTTCGTTTTATCAGAAACATCAACACTCCATTTTCGTGCAAAAAAGTTTCCCTAAAGTTATAAACACATTAGGAAGTGCATTTTTGCATGAGCGATACTTTTAAGCAGTTATAGAAAAAGAGGAGCAATGAAATGAGTTACCTGATTATAGCTATTATACAAAGTGCCCACTATCTTTTGTGATACTCTCACCGAGCAGCCGGTCAAACTATTCCTGAATTCTGAGATACCTTAACCGTAATTCGGAACATACTCCCCCAGCTCGCTAGTAACCACCAGCATAAAATAATCCTCCCCGAAAGGCATATTAAACACGGCGTAATCTCCGCATATCTGCGCCTTTTCAATGTTGTGATTGTTTGACATTCCTCCTGCGCTGAACCACGCAAGCCCGACATTTTCTATATCATATCCGTTCAGTTTTTCCAAAGGATAGTACACCCAAACATCTCCGTATATACTGTCGAAAAAATACTCCTTTGAAAGCGGCTTGCCGAGCGAGTTTTCCTCGCCGTATTTTGTGAATATTTCTGTAACCTTACTTTTTTCCACAGGTTCAGCGGTTATATCCGCCCTTGTTACAAGCTTTCGCGGCTCAACGGGGAAATATGCGTATCGAAACTCGTCATTCTCCAGAATAGTGATGTCATAACCGCTTACTTCGTTTTTGTCTGTCTTTATATAGTCGGTTATGTATGGTGCGTACTTTTCCAGTTCTTTTGAATAATAAAGAGACGAATAACGTTCGGTTAAACTGTTAAAATATTCGTCCAAATGCGCTTTAGTATCAAACGAAGTAAACTCTATATTTATACCTCCTATCGGAATAATACTCTCTATCTCCGACTGCGAAAACTCCGTATCATAACACATCATTATAATATGACCGCGGCATTTCTCCAAAAATGCCGCAGCGTTTTCGCCGTCAAAATATCTATCCCTGTCCATGAAAGTATTAAAAAAGAAATCCTCACAGGCAAATTGCAAATAAGTGATATGTCCGTTCGGAAAGTTATCTGATATATATTTTTCCGCCGCAGCGGATATTTCTTCCCATTGATAATTGTCATAGCAAACGGTCTTATCTTCACTGTTTTCTGTGAAGATGTAAAATTCTTTGCCGTCCTTAGCGGCTTTAAATGCGAGCAAAAAATTATCCCCGTCAACAAAGGAAACATACTTGACATCATCCGGCTCAATACTATCCGCTTCAAAGCCGTATTTTTCGCTGATGTATCTTTCTGCTTCGGTTTTCGCAAACGCTATTTGCTTGTCATGCTTGTGGCGGTTATAATAATTGACGCCGCAAACAGAAAGAATAATCATTATTAAAAGTATAGCTGCGGAAATGATTGTTTTTGTATTTTTGTTCATGTTTTCACCTTGAAAGCTTTCAAAAAATACTCTGCTATTAGTTTTAACGCTTAATCTTCGGTTAATTCCATTGTACCACAAAGCAAAAATAAAGTCAAGGGACGTTGCCTCAAATTGAAGTTCGTTTTCTGCATACTCGGTTTTGTATTAGTTGCGGGAAAAGTGCAATAGTTTGTCCAAAATTAACCCGCTAATTCCCCATCATCACCTTCAAAACCTCGTCTTTCAGCTCCTGCGCAACATTTCCTGACTTGCGGTCTATATCCAAGGCATTGTGAGCGGAATTCCAAGTCCAATCCTTGTCTTTGATAAGCTCAGCCAAAGCGGAATACTCCCGAATTGCACAAGTATGCTCGCACACGCCGTACTGCCCAATGTCTGT
Organism: Oscillospiraceae bacterium; assembly: GCA_051882615.1. Taxonomy (GTDB): domain Bacteria; phylum Bacillota; class Clostridia; order Oscillospirales; family Ruminococcaceae; genus CAG-115. The sequence goes on along the minus strand of JBJESC010000377.1, from coordinate 5,470 downwards.
CCATTGTACCGACGATTGTTTCGTGCGCCCTAAATCAGAAATCAAACACACATCTTCTATTTTTCTTTTTTCCTCATCATAGGCAATAAACGCCGTACTCAAAACGGTGTCAAACAGTACGTCTTCTACTACTATATCTCTGGTTACCATAGTTTCCTCCTTTATATGTTGCCGATTCTGTACTTCAGCATTTCATTTTTGAAATCTTCCGCACTCATCTTAACTTCCACAATTTCCTCTTTTGGCAGCCGCACACCGTCCTTGAACGTGTATGTGTATTTCACGATATACCCGCCGCAATCATACAAATTTACTATCTTGCTGCACGAACACCTGTCGTCCATAACCCAATCATCGGAGCAGCTCTGCCCGTTCAGCCACAGCCCAACCTCGTCCTCCTCCAAAACGGGAGCACGATACAGAGGTCTTCCCTCGTTTACGCACCAAATGCCTTCCTTAATTGCTCGTTGAGATGATTGCGGCATTCCCGTACCCTCGCAGACATATTTTGCGGCATTCTTCATCGTTTCGCTCTCGTCAAAATATATTACAAAGAAATCAACATTGTAAATGTCCTGTATATCGGGGTCATCTGTCGCAATCTCTTTTATAAACACATTTAACCTTGAATAAAATGTCTTATCGCTTTTGCTTTCTTTTCTCGTGACAATCTTGTAATAATCTTTTTTGTCAACAAGGTCAAAAAGCTCGTTGTTGTATTTTATGTACATCTTTCAAGCCCCCACAGAGCAGTCCGCTCACAAAAAACCAGTCAGGCAAAATGAATTTTACTTATGTTTTTCAAAATAATTTTTAAGTCTAGTTTCTAATACTTCTTTAAACTCAGCGTTGTTGCACTTAGAAATAAGAACCTTGTACCGCTCAACATTATGATAATCTACAGTTTCTATAAGATGAACTAATGCCCAGTTTAAATCAAAACAATCATCGGAAAACAGTGCCACACACAGTTCTGCTTCATCATATGTAAGCGGTTCATCAATTTGTAATAAAGTATCATACTCATTGAAAACTTCATCAGACATATTATTATCGTTTGGTATTTTTCCTAGTTGTACAAGTTTAATTATATTCTCTTTCATTTTTCCTCCATCATATTCTGATTTCCCGATGAGATTATTATATCACATTCAACCAAAAATTTCAATAGAAAAAGCAACGCCGCCCTTTTTTCTACAAGGCGGCTCTGCAAAAATCTTTTTCGGATTTAAACTATATCCCGATAAATGTAAATTCATCGATACATCGCCAGTTCAATACTGTCCATATACTGCCCGAGCGACATATTAAACTTCTGATAATCGGTTTCTTTGAACTCATCTGTTGCCATTGCAACCGATACATCTACGGCATTTGTCTGATTATAAAACGTTATCATCAAAGGAACTTTTATAATCTTCGACATTCCTCTGATAGTCATTTTCCACGCTTCATCAATTTGCAGAATATCTTCCTTTGACGATATATCAACAGCTTCATTATTAACCAGAATTTCCAACCCGCCGTAATAATCAAAGACGGATTTTGCCGCCTTGCAGATATGCTCCCAGCCAACCCCGTAGGTTAAATTCCACCTCGACAACAACCAGCCGCTGTCCTCTTTAACTCCAACTAATAACATATTCATTCCTCCCGTATTTAGATAATTGAATTGCTTATGAATTATTATATCATAACTAACCAAAAATTTCAATAGTAAAGACGCCTTTTAAGCGGTAATAAGTGCCTCGCTGCTATTAAGCACTTTTTCGTCTGTAATTCCGAGCTTATTGATGAGAGTGGTTGTCACCTCGCAGCAGTCGGCGTTTGTAGCATCAAGGTTGTATGACATAAAAAACAATTCGTCAGTTATTAAAACAGCTTCATATATTGGAACTTGGCGATTAATATGTCACACAATTCTGCAATGTTCTATGATAGCATTGGCTAATCCTTGGGGATTATCAACATTAACCTCGTGCCCCGAATGGGCAACTGTACCGAATTTGGCATTGGGCAGCTTTTTAGTCAGATTAATTGCCGCCTTTTTATTGACATTATCCTGTTCGCCGCAAAGAACAAGCACAGGACAATTCACCTTATCCAGGTCGTTAGTAAAATTCATATCCGACATTGAATTGGTCAGCGTGATAAAATCATTTTTCTTCAAACCGGTGTCCTTGAACTGACTATCCGGCATAAATTTGAACAGCACATTTTGTACCTTAAGCAGAAATTTCGGCATATCATATTGCGGAGCAATAAGTATAAGTGAAGTAACCTTTTGAGGAAAGTCGATAGCATAATTCAAAGCAAGCACAGCGCCGAGTGAAAGTCCGCAAAGAAAAAGCGGCTCGGAAAAACCGTTGCAAAAATCACAAAAAGCTGCGTACATTTTGCTGTAATAGCAGCTGCCCTCGGTGAAAAAATCGCTTAATTCGGGGCTGATTGTTTCTGTGCCTTTGGGCAGAAATGATATTGTTTTATCCCAGCTTGAAGCATTTTGTCCCATTCCGTGAAGAAGAATGCATTTCATTTTAACACCTCACATATTCTAATTACCTACTGACCCTTTATTCGTTTATCCAGTTCCAGTATATAATCAACTGACACATCCAATTCTTCCGAAATTTTCTCCGCACTCTTGCCCGCTAATAAACCTACTCTAATGCATTTGGCTTTTCTTTCTTCCTCAGACTTGGCTATGATTTCCCTAACCTCTTTATCCCATAACCGGACATTGGCAAGCGGTATTTCAAACAGATTTGCAACTTCCTCTGCGGTCTTGCCAACCTGTAAAGCAGACCTAGCAATGCTCTCGGGTGTATCGGCTTTATAAACGCTGTCAGGGACTTTCGGATAGCTTTCTATCCTATCACTTATCCATTTTATAAACGCTTCAAGGCTGTTATCCGAATGTTCGCTTAAATACCGGTGATAAAATCCAAATTTAGAGCTCTTGTCAATTTCATATAACCCCTCATATCCATAATGTTCTATCAAAAAATCCCACCCGGATTTTGTGATATGTATGTCATATCCACAATAACGATTGCAAATTATTCTGACCTTTTCCAAATCAATCATATCATCTTCGGTAAACTCCACTATATTGGACAAGTTTTTGTCCATCAATGAATGACCTAACCTGTAATACGCCAGCACAGTATTCACCTCCACAAATTCCGATTTGTCGGGCAGCTTATCAACCCGTCATACTCATTATATCATAACCAACCAAAAATTTCAATAGAAAAAGCAAAGCCGCCTACTATTTACAAAAGGCGACTTTGCAGCTGTTTTGATTGACAAGTTCTCTATTTTTTGTTCTTCTTAATGTATTCGACAACCGCGTCTTGGGGAATCATCCAAAATCTACCGTCACGAAACGCACCTATTCTACCGCTCCGCAATAGTTCATAAGCCTTGTTTCTGCCAATGCGGAGCATATAGCACAATTCCTCAACCGTAACCATATCATTATACCCTTCAAACATTATTAACACCATCTATCCTTTATATAAAGGGTATAAAATGAGATGCCCTAGGCACAAATGACTAGGGCTAAAAACAACTTGAAGCCTGAGTCGGTGGGATAGTGTGGCTGAAGATTGCGGATTACTCAAATATCATATGGTTCGGTAAATCTCTTATTCAACTTGGTAAGCGCCTTCTTTTCTATCCGTGAAATGTACGAACGAGAAATTCCAAGCTTCTTGGCGATTTCGCGCTGGGTCATCGGCTTGCAAAGACTGCCGTCAATGTTCCGAACGCCGTAGCGTTTGCAGATTATCTCGCGCTTGCGGTCGTCAAGCTCCCCCGCATTATATCGGTAGAGCTTCTCAGAGTTGATTTTGAGCTCGGCGAGTTGCTCAACGTTAATGTTGCTCGCAAATATATCCTTGTTCACGGCATAAAAAATGCGCCCGTAAAGGCGCAAAAATGTGAGGTGGTGGCGGGATTTGCATCCGCAAGAGCGGTTGTTTCCATCCTTTTGTCTTACTACACCGCCGAGTCGCCCGTGGTGAAAGGAGAAGACCACGAGCCTTGAAAAGACAACTGCGGTTCGTTCGCAGCTCCCCCACGGATTTTACGCATAGAAAAAGCGCCTACAATATTGTAAGCACTCAAAAATATTCGGATACAGAAAACCGCCCCGATTGCTCGAAGCGGTCAGATAATCGGCTGTTTGGCAGGCGTAACACTCTCCTGCATCTCTCGGGTTTCCCCTGTCGGTACCAGCGGCGTGTGGTTGCTACGAAATTTACCACCTCAAACAGCCTACTGTATCTTATCTTCATTTACAACACAATTATTCCGTTTTTCCAAGATTTTTCTTCGCATAAATTGAAGTATTGTTTCGCAAACGCTGCTCAAAAAGCCTGTTGTTTTCGCCGATTGCGGTGAGAATGGAATTTTTATATTTCGGATTATCACCCTCAACCACTAATCGCAAAACAATGTTGACGGTTTTTTCGTGTTCAACAAACTGCTTGCAGACAATAACTGTGTTCGTGGAGTCGTATTTGAAAATATAATCTGGGTTGCTTAAAACAGTTCCAAATAACCTGTGAAACATGTCGTAGAACTCTTGACCTCTTCGGTAAATAATATGTCCCATTCGTTCATCTGTTAAAATAACCTCGTCTGTTATGATATCTTCGGCAACGCACTTGTAGATATCGAGGTCAATTGGGAACATCAACCTTCGCGCCACCCTTGCTCTCAAGCTTCGCCCGCTCTCTCCCCTCGACATATTTTGCGTACCGTTACTCGTATTCAAGCTAGCCAGCCCTGAAATCCGTGAGGTCGTCATCGGGGGCAAAGGCGATTGTTGTACAGCGGCAGTTAGGGTGTAGCGGAGGTAAGTTGATACCGAATTGCTTGTCGGCGAGCTTAATTCGCTTGCCGTACACACAGCCGCAGACCTCACAAGTACGTTCACCGAGGCTCGCCATAAACTCGTATTCCTCGAAGCCGCACTCGTTGTACGCGTCAAGCTCGACGGTGTTGTGAATGCGGATGCTTTCGGTGCGTATCAGGCGCAACGCTTCAGAGCGGTTCGCGTCAAGTCGCTCGGCAAGCTGTTGCAGAAATATAGCGTAATCAGGCATGAATCCCAAAACGCTGCAATGCCTTATGGGACACAGCGACACCGGAGTCGTGTTGAGTTCCTATGCGAATCTCGGATTAAGTACGCACAGTGCAAACTCAATTAGCAGCTTGTATTTCTTTCTCAAGTTTTGGAAACAGATCCGTAATGAGGTATTCGTTTTTCACCTGTGCGGTATGAATCTCATTGCTGATCTCTTCCTTAAGTGCCTTTAATTCCTGTATGGTGGGCGCGTTTTCGCGCGAGAGAGAATCAAAGTACCTATCTACGTTTTCTATGTTTTTGGCATTTTCTGTAAAACTATAATGGGGCATATCTTTCGCATTTTTTAGCTCTAATTTCGTGCTTATAATTTGT